>NZ_JBSGFD010000036.1:0-55536 GCF_053603215.1 Kitasatospora sp. NPDC004240
GTCGCCGCCGTCACCGCCCTCGGCGCCTTCCTCACCGGCCCCTCCAAACCCGCCACCACCACCCGCACCGCCTGCCGACGCATCATCGCCTCCCTGCGCGAAGCCCTCTACTCCCTCGGCATGCGCCTGGGCCCCGTCGGCCCCTTCGTCCACCGCTACAAGACCTGGATCGGCGCCCTCATCCTCGCCGTCGCCGCCCTCATCCTCGCCACCTGGTCCTACCCCACCTGGGCCGTCGTCCTCTGGATCACCTTCTTCGTCGCCCTCGCCCTCGCCCTCCGCGAACTCCTCGACACCGGCCCCGACGGCGACACCGCCATCCCCACCCACCCCCACCACCAACCACCCACCACCACCGGCGGCCCCCCACCCACCCACGCCTAACCCACCCACCCCGACAAATGGACCAGGTCGGAACCCGCGAACACCCACGGGCTCCGACCCGCCGTCGGGCCGGCGAGGGGGTCAGTCCTCCGCCCGGCGCCGTCGGCGCCGCCGGAGCCACCAGCCGGAGGCGAGCACCACCGACAGCGTGACCAGGGCGACCGTGATGACCGGGTAGCGGCTGCCCGCCAGCCGGAGGTCCGCGAGGACCAGGAACGTCAGCACCACGGCCGGCACCAGCAGCCAGAGCACCCCCTTGAAGATCGCGCCCACCAGCGCCGGCCGCGCCCGGGCAGCGGTCTCCTCCGGCCAGACGGTGGCCTCGCCCCGGTAGTACGCCCAGGCGCGTTCGCCGAGTTCCTGGCTCGCCCGGTGGTAGGAGTAGCCGAGGTAGGGCAGCCACACCAGGGGCACCACGAAGCCGATCAGCAGCACCACCACGACCAGCACCCACCGCCACACCCGCACCCAGACCGACACCGGCCGCTTGTCAGGGGTGACCACGCCGAGCAGGTAGGCCATCCGCCTGACCACGCTCCACAACGCCGCCACCCGCCCGGGCGGCGAATCCGGCCGCGCGGCCGCGGCGGCCGCCAGCGCGGCCCGTGCCCGCTCCTCGTCCGGGTACACGCCCTGGATCACCAGCAGCTCCGCCGCGCGGTCGGGATCGGTGGGATCCCGACCGGTCAACGCCCCCAGCTCCAGCATCATCCGGCTCTGCGTGAGCAACGCCGTACAGAACGCGAAGGGGGCGAAGATCATCAGCGGGCCGCCCACGAAGGCGCCCTCGCTCTGGCTGACCCGACGGCCGCGGGTGATCACCGCTTCCGCCAGGTCGCCCTGCTCCGCCCCCGGACGTCGCTCACGGGCGCGGGCCACGGAGGCGGCGGCCCGGCTGCCGAGATGGTGGACGGCGAAGTGGGCGAGCAGTTCGGGCAGGTGGGCGGGGTCCTTCATGGCCGCCCGCAGCACGAAACGCGACAGCGCCGACTCCGAGGCCATGTCCCCGCTCACGCCCTCGACCCGGCCGGCAGCACCGTTGTCAGCGCCGGCGTCGGGGTCCTGGTGAGCGTCGGGGTCCTGGTCGGAGGGAGGCTCCTGCACACCTACCAGCCTCTCACCACCACCGGCCCACCCCGGGCGACGACACCTCACCCACCCCGACCACCGTCCCGGCCGCCACCCGGACGGCACACAGCCGCCCCCGTCCTCCGGCACCGGACCGCCGCGTCTGACCCCGCACCGCGGTCACCGCGGGGTCAGCGCGTGTCAGCGGGCCGTCACGTTCAGGATCTCCCGCACGATCGCCCTGGTCCCCATCGCGGCGTGATAGGCCGCCCCGCCCGCCAGGACCACCGCACTCAGCAGGAGCCAGCCACCCGGCCCGTCCCCCCGCGCACCGCCCGAACCACCCGCCCCGTCCACCGTGGCCGAGGGCCCCCACAACTGCCGCGGGATGTGTCCTGCCCCCGCCGCCGCGTGAACCGCCGCCGCCAGTGCCATCCCCGTCACCCCGAGAGCGAACCAACCGAACCGGCCGATCTCATCCATCACCCTCACCATCCCTCGGATCCCCCGGCCGACAGGGCAGGCATCACAGGACACACGCCCCGCCCAGTTCACCTCGATCCTCGGCCCGGCACGCGGGTACCGCCAGAGCCGGCCGGCCACACCCACCAGGGCCGTTCGGCCCCGGTCGCCGGTGGGCCGGATGGCCGGTCCGCCTTCTCCCGGCGCGGGCGGCCCCGGATCGCGCCGGCTCCGCCGCCACCCGCCCCCGCACCGGCGCGGTCCCGGCCGGCCCCGATCCGTCCGACCGTGCCTCGCGGGCGGGGAAACCCGGTCGAGAAGCGACCGGGAGCGTGGCAGCATGGCCCGCATGATGACGAAGCGGGAGGCCGATGCCGCGTAGGCGGCCGGTGCGCGTCCGGGCCGGCCTGCCCCTCCGCCGGGCACGGGCCGCGAAGCCGGTGATCGACGGTGTCTCCTCACGGGCGCTCTCCGAGATCGCCCGCCTCGAACGCACCCGGAACTACCTGCGGCCGGGGGACGTCACCACCGCCGTGCGGCTGTGGAGCGAGCACGTCCGCCGCTCCGAACGGCAGCGGCGGCACGACGACGAGTGGGGCACCGTACACCGGTACTGCTGCGGCGACCCCGTGGAGGCCCGTGCGCTGCTCGGCACGGTGATGCGTGCGATGTCGCCCCGGAACGCCCGCGAACTCCGCGAGCTCGTCGACCGGCTCGACGCCGCCCTCGGGCACGCGCTGCCGGCCGCATACCGGGGCTGACGTCGCCTCACCCGCCGTTCACCGGATCGATCGTGGCCGTGATACCGGTGTTCGCCCACTGAGACCCCGGTTCCCGTGCCGGGTTCGTTGATCTACGCTCCGACGCATGTCACAGCCCGTACGACTCCACATCCTGATCACCACCCTCCCGGGCCGCGGCCAGGACCAGGTCGACGCCTTCGAGCGGCTCGCGCCGCTCGTACGGGCCGAGCAGGGGTGCCTGCAGTACGACCTGCACCGGGTGGCCGGCGATCCGGACCGGTTCGTCCTCGTCGAACTCTGGTCGTCGCGCGAGGCGTTGGCCGCTCACGACGTCACCGCGCACATGGTCGCCGCGGACGCCGCCAACCCGGCGTTCAGGGCGGGGCCGGCGCAGGTGATCGAGATCGAGGCGGAGCCGGTGGCCTGATCCTCGACGTCGGCGGCCGGACGGCGACGACTCGCGGTTCGCGCCGCGGAGTCCGCACTCCGCAGCCGTCCGCTGCCGGCCCCGTCGACCGTGCCCGCGCCTCCCGCGACGAGGGGCGAGGAGGCGCGGGACGGCGGGTCACAGGGCCCACGGGAGGACGCGGGCGCCCTCCGCGCCGGGGACGGAGGCGACGCCGTCCGAGCGCATGGCGACGTGGGCCTCGGCGTCCTGCAGGGCGTGGACCCGGCGGACCACGTCCGGTGCGAGGACGAGGGTCTGACCGACCGTGACCTTCTCGGTGCGGCCGTCGCAGGTGACCTCCAGCACGCCGGCGGTGACCGTCCAGACCTGCTCCCGGCTGATCACGTGCTCGGGGCCGCTCCGGCCGGCCTCCATCGCGACGGTCCAGGTGCTGAGTTCCGCGCTGCCCCGGCTGGGAGCCGCCAGGCCGGTCATCCGGGCGTTCGGGGATTCGGTGACGTTCTCGGCGGTGGGGGTGATGACGTGCATCGCGGGCCGCACGGGCTCCTCGGCCGGGGCGGGCTCGTCGGGGGTGGCCCATTCGACGAACTGGACGACGATCCCGTTCGGGTCGGTCAGCTGGAACAGCCGCTCGCCCCAGGGCTCCTCGCGCAGCGGCATGGTGATGGGAGCCCCCGCCTCGCGCAGGCGCCGCTCCTCGGCCTCGATGCCGGTGACGGTGAGCGCGAAGATCAGGCCCGTGGCCTGCCGGTCACGCTGCTCGGGCGGGAGCACCTCGGTGCCGCGGCGCAGCAGCACGACGTCGGCGGCGGCGTCGTCGCGGGTCAGGGAGGCGAAGCCGTCGGCGGCCATGGCGACCTGGTAGCCGAGGTGGGTGCGGAAGAAGTCACGGGAGGCGTCCACGTCGGCGACGGTGAGGGACAGGGTGGAGGTGGTGACGCGCAAGGTGGCTCCCAGAGGGTTCGGATGGTGGTTCGGCTGCGGTCGCGGGGCTCGTACGGTCCAAATCCATCGACTCGGACTAACTTTGCGACGGTGGTAACTTTAGCCAGCCCCAGATCGGTTGGTCAAGCGTAATTTTACGTCCGAGGCAAAATTTCCCTCCGCAGCCACAGCATCTGGGCCCCTCGACCTTCGCCCGCCGGGCCGGCGGCGGGCGGCTCCCGGACCGTGCCGGAATCGCCAACTCGCCCATCGCATACGACCGTTGTTTCCGCGTCACTCAAGTTGCTTCCCGTGGTCGGCGAGCCCTGTCAGGGTCGGTTGCCGGAAGGTGCATTCGTTGCGAGGAAGGGCTGATCCCTTGTTCAACCGACGAAATGGAAGCGCGCTCGCTGTGGCGGCGCTCACGGCGACACTCGCCCTGGTGCCGGTCGGCACCGCTCAGGCGGCGGCCTGCAACTGGCAGAAGACGGCATGGGAACTGCCGTCCACCACGACCACCGGCACGCTGTACGCGAGCGACGGCGGTCGGTACGGGGTCGGTATCACCGGAACGCGGTCCACCACCTGGCCGTACGACGTGAAGGACAGGCGCGGGACGCTGTGGGACAACGGCAAGGTCGTGCTGCGCCTCCCCGCGGCCACGCCCGGCCTGTCGGACGTCAACTCGGCCGGCCTGATCGTGGGCGACGACTACATCGGCGGCAAGTTCACGGCCGTGACGGTGAGCCGCACCGGGACGACGACCCCGCTGCCGTCCAATCCCAGCTGGGGCGGCTCGGCGGCCGACGTGATCAACAACGCCGGTGACATCGCCGGGACGGCGAGTGTCGGAACCAAGCGCATCCTGGTCGTGTGGCCGGCGAACGCGCCGGGCACGTACCGCGAGCTGCCGCTCCCCGCGGCCAACACCCTCACCGCGACCGACATCGACGAGCAGGGCAGGATCGTCGGCTACACGGACTCGGGCGGCTTCGTCACGGACCTCAACGGCCAGTGGCACACGCTCGCCGCGCAGGGCACCAACGGCAAGGGCGACCCGTGGGCGATCCGGAACGGGCGGATCGTCGGCGAGGTGAACAACAACACGAGCTACGCCGCGGCCGAATGGAACGCCCAGGGATCGCTGGTCCGGACCATCGGCAACGGCGCCCTCGAGGCGACGGCCATCGGCGGCAACGGCGTCGTCGGCGGCAAGAGGTTCGTCGGGTCGACCCTACGGCCGGTGCTGTGGCGTGACGGTGTGGTCGCGGACTCCCTGACCGCGGTCTCGGACACCTTCGCGATCGAGGCGATCAGCACCGACGAGAAGACCCTCATCGGGAACGAGACCTCCCGGCCGGCGCACTACACCTGCTCCTGATACCTGGTACCTGATATCTGATACCTGGCGGAACCGGGAGCAGCCCCGGGGTTCTCCCCCGGGGCTGCTCCCCGTGCCGGGGCCCGCACCGAGGGCGCTCGCCCCCGGACCCGCGGTGCCGGGGATCAGGGCCACTCGGTCGGCGACGCCAGGGCCTGGCGCGCCGCCTCCCGGGCGACGCGGGAGGGAGCGGGATCACGCCGGGGCGGGCCGGCGCTCGCCGGTGACCTTCGAGGAGGGCAGGCGGCCGGCCTTGGAGGTGCCCCGGAGGGTGTCGCCGTCGACCGTCACGTCGAACGCCAGGTTCAGCCGTACGGGCTTGGTGATGGACTGCTTCCAGGTGAGCCGGTCGCCGTCGCGGGCGATCTCGCGGAGGGGTACCTCCTCGCCGGTTCCGCGGGCGGTGCCGGCGAGGACGCCGTCCCGCTCACGGAGTTCGACCACCGCCCTGATCGTGCCGATGGGGGTGCGGACGGAGAGGTTCCAGGTGCCTTCGACGGACATGCTGTTTGTCTTCCTGACTGTACGAGGGGGGACGGGGGCGAGGGGCCGGGTGTTCAGAGGGTGGCGGGCGTCGGGCCCTGGGCGCGCCAGACGGTGCCGCGCCGCTCGTGGGCGAAGAGCTCCTCCACGGCGTGCGCGATGCGCGGGCCCACCTCGCGCTCCAGCAGGTACAGGCCCAGGTCGAGCCCGGAGGTGACCCCGGCGCCGGTGATCAGGTCGCCGTCGTCCACGATGCGGGCGCGGACCGCGTGGGCACCGGTGGCGTCCAGCATGTCGAGGCCCAGGTGGTGGGTGGTGGCCCGGCGGCCCTCCAGCAGGCCCGCCATGGCCAGGACGAGCGAGCCGCCGCAGACGGCGGCGACCGTGACGTCCGGGTCGTCCATCGCCCGCTGGAGGAGTGCGGGGAGCTCGGTGGCGAGGGTGCGGCCCAGCAGCACCGGGATGAACTCGTCCTGCTTCCACTCGCCGGCTCCCGCCTCCTCCTCCGGTACCTCGCCGGGCTCGCCCACGCGGCCGGAGGCGCCGGGCACCAGGACCATGTCGGCACGCCGCGGGTCGAGGGTGCCGGTGGCGCGCAGGGAGAGCCCTCCGGTGCCGCTGATCACCTCACGGGGGCCCTCCGCGGAGACCAGCTCGACGCTCACGGCGCCCTCCGACGCCGAACCGCCGGCGTACAGCACCTCGTAGGGGGCGATGACGTCGAGCGGGTCGAAGCCGTCGAACAGGACGATCTGGACGTGCACGGATGCTCCTCGGGGTCGTTCTCCATCGGACGCCTCGAAGTCAACCGGCTGTCGCGGCGACCGCCCAGTGGCACCGATGACAGGTTTCAACGGGATATCGCCAAGGGCCTCCGGAGCGCCCGGATCCACGCTGAACTGGTCCTTTCCGCGTTCAGGCCCGCAGCCGCCGGGCCGGCGAGGAGGTAGGTTCCCGCCATGCACACCGTCGCCGTTCTCGCACTGGACCAGGTGATCCCGTTCGACCTGTCCACCCCGATCGAGGTCTTCTCCCGCACCCGCCTGCCCGACGGGCGGCCCGGCTACCAGGTCCGGGTGTGCGCCGAGCGCGACGAGATCGACGCCGGGGCCTTCGCCCTGCGCGCCCCCTGGGGTCTGGAGGGGCTCCAGGACGCGGACACGATCATCGTGCCGGGCGTCGCCGATCCCACCGCCCCGCTCCCTCCCGCCGTACGCGACGCGCTGCGGTCCGCCGCCGCCGCGGGCACCCGGATCGCCTCCATCTGCGTGGGCGCCTTCCCCCTGGCCGCCACCGGGCTCCTCGACGGGCTGCGGGTCACCACCCACTGGCGTGCGGCCGGGCTGCTGGCCACCGCCCACCCCGAACTCCACGTCGACCCCGACGTCCTCTACGTGGACAACGGCCGGTTCCTCACCTCCGCCGGCGCCGCCGCGGGCCTGGACCTGTGCCTGCACATGATCCGCCGCGACTACGGCTCGGCCGTCGCCGCGGACACCGCCCGCCTGTCCGTGATGCCCCTCGAACGGGAGGGCGGGCAGGCGCAGTTCATCGTCCACGACCACAGCCCCACCCCGCAGGGCTCCGAGCTGGAGGCGCTGCTCACCTGGCTGCGCGAGAACCTGGCCCGCGACCTCACCCTCGCCGACATCGCCGAACAGGCCGGCGTCAGCACCCGGACCCTGATCCGGCGCTTCAGCGACCAGACCGGAGCCACCCCGCTGCAATGGCTCCACCGGGCCCGTATCCGCCAGGCGCAGCACCTGCTCGAAACCACCCGGCACTCCGTCGAACGCATCGGCGGACAGGTCGGGTTCGGCTCGCCCACCGCCTTCCGCGACCGGTTCAAGCGGACCACCGGCGTCAGCCCGCAGGCCTACCGGCGCTCGTTCGGCTGATCCGGCCCACCGGCGTACGAGGGCGTCCTCAGGCGTCCGTAGGTGTCCTCGGGTGTCCGCGGAGTGATATGCGCGGGAGGGCCGCCGGCGCGGTCCGCTAGCATCGCGGCCCGGTTCGCGATCACGACGGAGGCGTCCGTCACGGACTTCGCCCAGGCGCCCCCGGTCCGCCAAGCACACCACCGTCCCTGGAGAGTGACGCCATGACACATCAGGACGCCGACGCGCGGACGGCCGCCGCCTACCGGGCCTCGCGGGAGCTGCCGCGGGACGGGCTGTCCGCCTGGCGCTCGGCGGTGGCGGAGGAGGCCGGGCTCGCGTCCGGGCAGGTGCTGCTCGACGTGGGCGCGGGGACCGGCGCGTTCGCCACGGCGTTCCACGACTGGTTCGGGGTGCGGGTGCTGGCGGTGGAGCCCGCCGCGGCGATGCGGGCGCTGATCCCGGCCACGCCCGGGCAGGTCGAGCCGCTGGAGGGGAGGGCGGAGCGGCTGCCGCTGCCCGGGGCGAGCGCGGACGCCGCCTGGCTGGGCTCGGTACTGCACCACATCGACGACCTCGAAGCGGCGGCGCGGGAGCTGCGCCGGGTGCTGCGGCCGGGTGCGCCGGTGCTGATCCGCAACACCTTCCCCGGCCGCTGTGCCGACGACCTGCGGGTGCGCTTCTTCCCGGAGGCCGCCCGGAGCATCGACGGCTACCCGAGCGTGGAGGCGGTCTGCGCGGCCTTCGCCGCGGCGGGCTTCCGACGCACCGCGCTGCGCAGCCTGCCGCAGCGCTCCGCGGCCACCCTCGCCGAGTACGCCGCGCGGCTGAGCCGGGAGGCCGACTCCAAGCTGCGGGCACTGACCGACGCCGAGTACGCGGCCGGGCTGCGACGGCTGCACACGGCCACGGCCGAACGTCCGCAGGAGCCGGCGGTCAGCTGGATGGACCTCCTGGTCCTGCGCTGAGCCGCGGCCGCCGGCGTGGGGGCGACGGACGGATCGGTCTCCTGCGGGCCCGTGCAGCAGATCCTGCACCGCCACGGGTCGGTCCTGCGGCAAGATGCGGGAGAAGGCGCGTGGTGGGTAGATGGATGCAGGGGCCCGCACGGAACGTCCACACCGCTCACTCGAAGGCCGCCGCGAACTCCCGGTGCGTCCCGCATCTCGGCGCGATCACACCTCTGCGAACGGAGGCACCCATGCCGTGGGAGGACTCCAGGCCACCGCAGCTCGGCCAGGACCTCTTCACCACCTCCTGCCAACTGACCGACGAGGAGCGGGAGACCATCCGAACGGTGCTGACGGAGGTCAAGCTGAGGGCGGTCGGGAAGCCCCGGCTGCTCGTCTCCATCGCGGTGGGGGCGGGCGATCCGGAGACTGCGTGGATGAACCCGTCGGTGGACGTGGACCCCGCGGTCCTCGCCCGGCAGAGCAGCCCGGGGTACTTCACGGATGCCGCGAAGAACGGCTACTTCGTCATCTCGATCGTCCTGAACAACTCCGGCTTCCCAGCGGACCAGAAGGTTCGCGTCCTGAACGAGAGCGAATCACTCTTCCAGGTCCAGGCGTCGGCCAGGTTCCCCCTGAACGACGGGCCCACGACCGCGACTTGGCAGGAGCTGACGGAACTGGCCGCCCTGGTGAAGAAGGCGAAGGGACTCTGGGTGGTCACCAACTGTCTGACCGACCTCCACTACCAGCCGATCACGGACCTCGTGGCGAAGGGTCCCGCGGGCTCCTCCGCGTATCTCCACTCGTACGCCCTCAAGGGCCATACCGTCGAGAGGGCCTACAACCGTTTCGGCCCGGCGTGGCGGAGCAGCACCGGCAGGTTCGAACGCCTCGGGGACGTCTTCGAGACACTGGACGACGAGTAGAGGAACGCGGAAGCGCCGGCGGTCCGCGGCTCCCGCGTCCCACTCGACGCCGCAAGCTCAGGAGGGCGTGGCGGCCCGGTCGGACTCGCTGCGCAGGACGCAGAACTCGTTGCCCTCGGGGTCGGCGAGGACCGCCCAGCCGGTGCCGTCGGAATTCCTGCGGTCGGCGACGAGGGTGGCGCCGAGGTCCAGGAGTCGTCGCACCTCCAGGTCCCGCGAGGTCTCCGGACGCAGGCACAGATGGATCCGGTTCTTGACCGTCTTGGCCTCCGGCACCTGGTTGAAGTACAGGACCGGGCCCTGCGTCAGCATCACCTGGACCTCCGGATCACCCGGCCGGTCCTCCGGATGCAACGGCCGGCCGGTCACCCTGCTCCAGAACCGGGCCAGCTCATAGGCGTCCGCACAGTCGATCGCCACGTTCTGCACCACCGAGACCATGTGACGAGCCTTCCTGATGTCGCCTTCGGACGCCACCGGGTCGGCCTCGTCCCCCACGCTCACCGAGCCGTGACCGGAAACGCTGTGACCCTGCCCTCCGACTCCCCGGGCACCGAGGAGCCGGGGCGGCGTCGGGCCGGGTCGGCCGGCGGGCGCCCTCCGTCCCGGAGTCGGTGAGCGGCTCCAGTTTCCCACGGGTGTCCAGCCGGTAGCGCAGTCCGAGGCCAGGCCCCACGAGGACGGCGGCGACGCCCGTCACGATCAGCGCGAGGGAGGTGCCGCCGGTGATCCGGTCCCACCCGTACGCGCGTCGTGGTGGGTGGCGGGCAGGCCGACGAAGGCCAGGACGGCGAGGGCGGCCAGGCTCCACCACGCGCGGCGCCGGAAGTGGTCGACCAGGTCCGGCGTCCCACTGATCGCGGGCACGGCCCTCGACGCGCTCCGCCCCGCCGGGGCCGGAGCAGTCATCCGTTCGGGGCGGGGCGAGGCCCGCCCTCGCCGGGACCTCCGGGGGTGCCGGGACGGGGTCCCGGGGTGCCCGACGCGGATTCCGCGCGGCGCGGCGAGGAATCCGCGGGGCGCGGACCCGGGATTCGGCCGCCGGTCGGCGATGATGGCCCCGTCCCGTGGGACCGCGCCGGCGCGAGCGGGATGCCGGAGCCGCCCCCCTGCCGCCGTCGCGACGCCGTGGCCGTCGGCCTCGACGCGGCCGGCCCGGCCGCACGGGTACGCCGGCGCCGGCCCACCGCCGTCCGGGGAGCCGTGCGCAGGACAGGACATGACACCGTGGAGAGCGGAGGCCGTGATGGATCTGATTCACCTGCGCCTGATCAGTCCGCCCGGGCTGTCGGACGAGTTGGTCGACCGGCTCACGGCGAACCGTCAGGTCCTGAACGTGGTCCGGTACCGGGCGACGGTACGGAACCCGCCGGGCGACGCGCTGGAGTGCGACGTGATCAGGGGCGCCGCGAACGAGGTCCTGGGCTTCCTGCGCGAGCTCGGGGTCGACCGCGAGGGCTCGATCACGGTGAACGACGCGGGTGTGGTGTTCTCCGGGCGTGCGCAGCGCGTGGAGGCCGAGCAGCCCGCGGCGCTGCTGTACACACCCCTGTGGTCGGCCGTCGAGGCGCGCATCCGGGAGCAGGGCGCCTACCTGCCCAGTTTCTACCTGCTGCTGGTCATCGCCGGGCTCCTCGGAGCGGCCGGGATCCTGACGAACTCGCAGATCCTGATCGTGGCCGCCATGGTGGTGGGCCCCGAGTACGGTGCGATCACCAGCGTGGCGCTGGGGCTGGACCGGCGGAACTGGCGCCGGGTGCGTCAGGGCCTGCTCGCCCTGACGGCGGGCTTCCTGCTGGCCATCGCGGTGACGTTCTTGTTCGCGCTGCTGGTCCGGGGGTTCCAGCTGCAACCGCGGGCCTTCGCGGTCGGGGTGCGGCCGGTCTCCAACCTGATCAGCACTCCGAACTTCTTCTCGGTCGTCGTCGCGGTCCTCGCGGGGGTCGTGGGCATCGTGTCCATCACCGAGGCACGGAGCAGCGCGCTGCTCGGGGTCTTCATCTCGGTGACGACGATCCCGGCGGCCTCGGACGTCGCGGTCTCCGCCGCCTTCGGGAGCTGGCACCAGGCGTGGGGTTCACTGATGCAGCTCCTGCTCAACGTGGCGGTACTGATCCTGGTCGGCCTGGCGGTGCTGCGATCCGTACGGCACATCTGGCGCCGCGTCTCGCGGATCCCTCACCATGACCGTTGAGCACGCCGGGCCGCCGGGTCAGGTCCGGTGCGCTCCCATGCGGTCCCATGCGGTCCGGTCCGGTCGTGCCGCCGTGGTGCTGCCGGGTCCCGGCGTGCACCACGGCGGTGTCACCGGTGAGGCCGGCGGGCCCCGAACGGACCGCCTGGCCGGCGGTGATGGCGATGCGGTGGGCTCCCGTCACGGCGGACGTCCGCGGAAGCCTCCGCGGACGTCCGCCGTAGGCCGACACCGCTGGGCCGCGCCCCGCGCACGGGGCACACAGGCTTCCGGCTCAGTAGATCTTGATCCAGATGATCTTGTGAATGGAGGCCTGGCCGGGGCTCCACTGGCTCCACTTGTTGAGCGTCACGGTTTCCAGCCGGGGGTCACTGAGGTTCCGCTGGAACTGGAAGGTCACCGAGTTGTTCCCCGACTCGACCCAGTTCACGCCGTAGATGGCGACGGGGACCTCACCGGCGTTGGCGAAGCAGAGCGTGTCACGCCCGCCGTTGTTGTGGATCTCCAGGTAGTCGTTCCGGTTGCAGTCCGTACGGTTGATCGCCGGGCCGCCGGCGGTGACGGGGGCGGCCAGAGCGGGTGCGGCCGTGGTGGCCAACGCGGCCGCGGCGACAGCGGCGGCGACACCGAGGGAACGACGCATGGACAGGCTCATCTACTCTCCCTTGCTACGTGGTCGAACCGGGAACTCGGGCCCTCGCGCTCTCCCGGGGCCCGCTCCAACTGTCACGCGCATGACAGCCAATCGTTGAGAGCGTTCTCAGCCAACTTCGTACACGCATGGGTCGTACAGAGAGGAGGAGTTTCCCCTTCCGGAATGCGAGTACCCGACGGCGACCCGACGGCATCGCGGGAATTCGGTTCGGACGGTGGGCGCACCACTTCTCGGCGGCAGGCCGCAGCGCCGTGCGCCCGGTGCCACCTCCCGGGCGGCGACGCTCAGGCCGACCCGTCGCGGACGCGCCGGTAGCGCTCGTAGATCACACGCGACCCGAACGTCCTCGTCTCGACCAGCTCCAGCCGGACGGACCCGCCGACCGGGGGCAGGAACGGCGTGCCGCCGCCGACGACGACCGGGTAGCGGAACATCCGCAGTTCGTCGACCAGGTCGAGCTCGACCGCCTCCGCGGCCAGGCCCGCGCCGCCGATCGCGACGTCCTTGTCGGTCGCGGCGAGCGCCGCGGCGACCTCCTCCGCCAGCGATGCCCGGGCGAGCCGCGCTTTGCCCTGGACGGTGTCGAGCGTGCGACTGAAGACCACCTTCGGGATGGCGCACCAGACATCGGCGAAGACGGCCTCGATCTCGTCGTCGCGCATGGACGGATCCGTGTCCCACACCAGCATGGTCTCGTAGAGCCTGCGTCCGCTCAGGAATACGCCGATCTCACGCGTCTGCTCGATGTGGAAGCGAAACTGCTCCTCATCGGGGGCGCCCCAGTCGAACCCGCCCTCACGATCGGCGATGAAGCCGTCCACCGACACGCCCATCGAATAGATCAACATGACGTCAAACTCCTCACAGCGCAGCAGCGTACGACGATCTCGGCGAGATTCATCCCCGAACCCGGCACCGCATTCTTCTCCCATCGGGCCGGCCCCGCACGAGACGAGAACCCGTCGCCACGGGTCCTGCGAACGATCGTACGGCCGCCACCGACGCCGCCGCGGGATTCCCGGACCCCCGTCGCCCCGCGCCACAGGCCACGAGCGCCGCTCCTGCCGATCCGACGGGCCCGCCCCATGGGCCCGGGCCGTCAGCCAGCCGGCTCCGGACACGCCCCCGCTGCGACGGACCGCCTTCACGAGCCGCTACTGCCCGGCCCAGTACGCGGCCCGCACCTCTCCCTCCGCGAAATCCCGGCGCGGCAGCCGCAGGCCGAGGGACTCCTCCAAGGCGTGGAAGTACAGCTCGAACGTGCTGGTCAGTTCGGGGTGGTCCAGCTCGGCACGGCGCACGGCCCGGTTGAGGAAGTCCAGCTCGCCGCCCCTCAGATAGGGGGCACGGCCGCGCTCGTACCAGATCAGCTCCAGCATGCCCCAGTCGTCGTCGACACGGTGACCGTCCCTCATGTAGTCGAAGGTGTAGATGGCCTTCGCGGAGGTCGCGGTCAGCCGTACGCTCTCCTGGATCCCGAGCGCCGCGTACGCCTCCTTGTCCGCGAAGGACCCCCGCGGCGTGTCGTGGTACAGCAGGAACGTCCACCCGCCCGCCTGCCCGAAACAGCAGCTCTCCCACTGGCGCTCCCAGTGGGCCCGGCCGCCGTCCACGGCCTGCAGGTCCTTCAGGCGCGTACCGGCCGCGACCTGCGCCGGATCGGCCCCGCACAGCAGGGCCAGCCGCTCGGCGTCGATGGTTCGCCCGGGCGCCGGGCGGAAGAAGGCAAGGGTCGTGTACGGGTCCTGCTCACGCCAGGTGTCGGCTATCCAGGCGAGCCCCTCCAACGGGTCGCGCCCGCACGCCTCGACCGTGCCCGTGTCGTCGAGGCCTCCACTGCGGAACCGCCTGCCCCACACCGGATCGATCCGGTCCAACGCGTCGGCCACATCCTCGAGGCTGCCGCCGCGCCGACGCATCGTGGCTTCGGCGATCAGGTAAAGCACCTGTTCGAGGTCACGGGTGGCGAAGACCTCACGGTAGGGACCGTGATGGCCGCGCACCGTGCCGTCCTCGTCCAGCAGCAGGCACAGGCCGCCGTCCTCCGCCTCGTCGGCGTGCCCGTCCCACTCCTCCAGTTCCTCCTCCGATCGAGCCACGGGCGGCAACCCGACGTCGTCGAGCAGGGCGTGTCCGGCGGCCGTCCGCTGCCAGGCCTCCGCAAGTGTCCGCTCAGTGATCTCCATGGCGTCAGCATAAGAAGCATCACTGACAACCGGCCGACTCCCGTGTCGTATGCCTGCCCCGTCGTCCGCGCCCGGTCCTACGCGGGCACCGCGGATCGACCAGCGCCATGGAGCCGATCAGCCACGCGTGTTCATCCCCTCGCTCGGCCGCGTCCCCGGCAACGGGCCGCGGCGATCCGGATCGAGGCCTCACCCGTCCATCGTGATCACGACTCGCCGCGCGCCCCGGTTCCTCATGCGGGCGAAGGTGCGCCTGACCCGGACATGGGCCCGTCGGTGTTCGGGCCGGCCCCACCAACCTCCCTCCGCGCAGGAAGTCGGCCGATCCGACTTCCTGCGCAGGGGCGCACACCACACCGACGCCCGACGCTTCCCCCCACCGAGTTACGGGGCAGCCCCGTCGGTGGCACAGGAAATCCTTCGGCTCCGGAGGGATGATGACAGTCATTTCGGGCCGCCATGGCCGAAGGATTTCCCGCCACCCCCTGCTCAGCGCCCCCGCGAGCCGTACGGAATCCGCCGGCCCGGGGTGGCCGCACAACCGCGGCCACCCCGTACTGCCACGCCCACCGGCCGGGTGGGCGGTGTCAGGTCAGGCGCGGCAGCGCAGCAGTTCCAGCGGGGGGCTGGTGCGCAGGTCCGCCCAGAACTCCTCGCCGTACTTGGCGATTCCGGCCGGCGAGACCTGCAGCGGGACCCACTCGATGTCACGGAAACCGGCCGCGCTCAGGCACCGCTCGTAGACCTCGCGGCGCGGGGCGCTGGAGACGATGGTGATCGGCTCCGGCTCCAGCAACGCCGTGACCCGCACCCGAGGCCCCGTCTCGATCTCCTCACCAGCCGGCTCGCACCGGAACCCGTACTCCTCCAGCGAGGCGCAGTCGAAGCCGTAGTCCGGCTTCTGCGCCAGCACGAAGAACTCCCCGCCCGGCACCAGCGCGCCGTGGATGTTGCGACACATCTGCTCCATCTCCGCGATGTCCTCGGCGTAGTTCAGACACTGCACGCCGAGCGCGATGTCGAACGTCCGATCCAGGGAGCCCAGTTCAATCACATCGCCGACCTCGTACCGCACACCCAGGGGCTCCCGCCGCTCGAGCTCCCGCGCCGCGGCGATCATCTCCACCGAGATGTCCACGCCGAACACGTCGCTCGCGCCGCGCCGCTTCAGCTCCCGGCTGTAGAAGCCCGTCCCGCAGGCCAGGTCCAGGACCGACCGGCCGGTCACGTCCCCCACCATGCCCAGGTAGCTCGGCACCTCCCCGTACCGCATCAGCGGCAGGGACTTGAACCCCTCGAACGCCTCACCGATCTCGTCGTACTGCTGCGCAGCCATGTGCCGCCCCCTCCAGTCGCTGTCCGGGTACACGGCCGTGTCGGGCTCCCGGCTCCCCAGGTCCCGGTGGGCACCTGCGGGGCCGTGCCGCGGCCGTGGCCGAAATCCTCCCCCGCACCCACCCGAACGCCGTACTGGCAGAAGACACAAAGAAGTTGGCCCACACAGCGGTACGTTCTCCTCCCCCTCCAACCGCCCTCCAACCGTGGCCCTCCGCGGCCGACGCCGAACTCCGCCGTGGTTGGTCGCGTTGCCGACGCGACGAAGGATCCACCCCGGGAACGTCCGGGGTGCCGATAGCCTCGCTTCGTGATCGAACATGAGAAGACGGAGCGGGCCGGTGGCGATCCCGAGGCGCGGAGCTGGGACTCCACTCGGTCATGGGTGGCGAGCAGGCTCGCCACCGGGGAGCGCATAGCGGATGTCGCACGCCTGCGCGGCGGTTGGACCTCGGAGATGCGCCGGCTGGGCGTCATCGGGCCGGACGGTCGCCGTAAGCTGGTGCTGCGGTCGTTCGTGAAGCCCTTCTACGCCCGCCACGCGGAGGGCCTGCTGTCACGTGAGGCCGAAGTCCTGCGCCTGCTCGGCGGGACGGACGTGCCGGCGGCCGCGCTCGTGGACGTGGACCCGACGGCGGCCTGCTGCGACCACCCGTCCCTGCTGATGTCGCTGCTCCGCGGGAGCGTCCGCCTCGACGACGACGGCGTCGAGCGGCGTGTCGACCTGCTGGCCGACCAGTTGGTCCGCATCCACCGGATCGAGGTGAGCGCGGGGACGAGGCCGCGGACCTGGCAGCCCTGGACCTCCCCGGAGCGGGTGACGCCGCCCGGATCCACCGTGCGGCCGGAGTTGTGGCGACGGGCCGTCGACGTCATCCGCCGGGATCCTCCCGCCCATGAACCCTGCTTCCTGCACCGGGACTTCCATCCGGGCAACGTCCTGTTCGACGGCGACGGCGACGACCTCCGCGTCAGCGGCGTCGTCGACTGGGTGGAGACCTCCTGGGGCCCGGCCGACCTGGACGTGGCCCACTGCTCGACCGCCCTGGCCCTGCTCCACGGTGCCCCCGTGGCCATGACCTTCGCGGATCGGTACGTCGCCGCGGGAGGACGACTCGCCCCCGAGAACGCGGCACACCTGTACTGGCGGCTCCTCGACGCGCTGGCCTTCGCTCCGGACGCGGAGAAAGTCGCCGTCCCCTGGCGCGAGCTGGGCCGCTCGGATCTGACCCCCGCCCTGCTGGCCGACAGGCTAGAGGCGTACATCCTGGCGCTCTTCGAGCGCTACGCGTGAACTCCCGTGCCGGCGGCGGCCACGCGAGGACCTCTCGCGGCCCCGCCCTGCCCCTCGGCCGGGCCCGGGCAGTCGGCCGAGGGGCGGTCGCTATGCTGCGGAAATGGACATCGTGATACCGCTCTTCGAGGGATTCGAGCCGCTCGACGCGATCGGACCCTACGAGATCCTCGCGTACGTGCCGGGTGCCACCGTCCGCTTCGTCACCGCCGAACCCGGCCTGGTACCGGACGCGTTCGGCAGGCTGCCGGTGCACGTGGAGACCGCGTACTCCGAGGTGGAACACTGCGATGTCCTGCTGGTCCCGGGCGGGGGCGGGATCCGGCCGATGCTGGCCGACCCCGGCTTCCTCGCCTGGGTGCGCCGGATCCACGCCGGTACCCGCTTCACCACCTCGGTCTGCACCGGTTCCGTGGTGCTCGGCGCGGCCGGTCTGCTGCGGGGCCTGACCGCCACCACCCACTGGGCGGCGACCGCCGAACTGGAGTCGTACGGCGCCCGCTACACCTCCGACCGGGTCGTCCGGCACGACCGGATCATCACCGCGGCCGGCGTCTCCTCCGGCATCGACATGGCCGTCCGGCTCGCCGCGCTGCTCACCGACGACATCACCGCCCAGGCGATCCAGCTCTGCACCGAGTACGACCCGCAACCCCCGTTCGACGCCGGCTCGGTGGCCAAGGCCGCGCCCGCCGTCCTCGAACGTGCCCGCGCCCTGGGCTGAGACCCACCCCACGGGGCCGCCCCCTCGAGGCCGGGCACGCGCGCACCCGTGTCCGGCCCGACCCGGCGGCGGGCGGGCGGGCGGGACCAGCGCGGCGGAAGCGACCTCTCGTCAGACTCCGGGTCGGCCACGGACACACGCCGCCAGTCGCCGCGCCGCCTGACGGGCGAGCCCGTACGAGGCCAGCAGCAGCATCGCGCCCGGCAGCAGGCACACGCCCACCGCCGAGAGCGGCATCCCCGCCCACCACAGGAACACCGCGCAGGCCGGCGGCAGGAGCAGCCCGCCCGACAGGATCGCGGTGACCCTCAGATCGTGGCCGGGGACCTTCCGGCCCTGCGCCGCCCACCGGTCCATCTCCTCGGCGAAGATCAGCGCGAGGAATCCCCCCACCACCAGAACGGCCAGCACCACCGCCACCGCCACATCCACCCACACACGCATACCGCCATCCTCCCCGCCGGCCCCGGCCCCTGCCATGAGTACGGACACCCATCCTCCGGGCGGGCCCGAGGTCTTGGCTCCGGTGACGCGGGGTCCCGGTCGCCGGGGTCACCACTCCCACGGATCCGCCGGCCCCGAGGGGGTGTCCGGCGGGACCATCTCGTGAACGCACCGGCGCAGCGCGCGGTCGCCGACCGATCGAAGCCATGGCACCTGCTGGAACAGGTCGCCGAGCCGGTAGATCTCGGGATCGGTGAGGAGAACGCGGAGCTCGTCGGGCGGCGCCCTCGACCAACCCACCGACGTGGCCCGGGAAGTTCAGCGACCGGTGAGCAAGGGTTCGGCCCGCATCCCGCGTCCGCCCCCGGGCGGGGGCAGGGCGCCGGCACCCCGGCGGGGCAGCCGCCGGGGTGCCGGGGGATCACCGCCTCGCCGGCCGGACGGTGCACGGTGAGGCGGGGATCCGGTGGGAGTGGGTCAGGAGGTGCGGGCGGGCTTCTCGGGGTCGAGGGAGTTGCCCGCGGGGATGTGGCCGCAGTCGGACGGGGCCGCCTTGCCCGCGAAGCGGTCGTTCAGCCAGCCCATGGCGAGGGGTGCCCAGACGGCGGGCACGCCCACGTGGCTGAGCAGGTCGAACTGCTGGTAGGCGATCTTCGTGTTGCCGGTGGCGCAGTACTGCCGGGCCAGCGCCCGGACGTCCCCCGCGACCATCACGCCGTCGCCGGTCCCGATGCCCGGAGGGTTGCCGAAGGTGCCCTCCAGGACTCCCCCGTTGCCCTGCGCGATGTAGCCGGGGACGGTCGGGGTGGGGGCGGAGCCGAGGTTGATCCGGTTCACCGCGTCCAGGAACGCCGGGACCGAGTTCGGGTCGGCGTACTGGGCCTTCGCCAGCTTCTTCCAGGTCAGCCCCGGGTAGTGCCCGAGCGCGTCGACGATCGATCCGTGCTCCAGCTCCCGGTACACCTCCAGGCCGTACTCGTTCAGGTAGGGCTTGAGGTCGATCCCGAAGGAGCGGGAGACCCCGATGATCGCCATCGGGATCACCCCGCTCCACGCGAGGGAGCCGTCGACGTACTTGAGGTTGTGCGCCGGGTCGACGAGCAGGCCGCCCTCCGCGAAGCCGACCAGCCGGCGGTTCACGTCGGGCGCGTAGCCGGGTGCCAGGGCCGCCGCCCAGTTCGTCGCGATCGCGCCGCCCGAGTAGCCCATCAGGCCGAAGGAGGTGTTCGCGTTCAGCCCGGTGAGCGGGGACGCGGAGGCCGCGCGGATCGAGTCCAGCGTGTTGGTCGCGTACTCCGGGCCCGCCGCGAAGTCGGCGCTCTGCCCCTCGGTGTCCGGGATGACGAGGGTGTACCCCTGCAGCAGCAGCGGTGCCATGAACAGGGCCTCGGCGTTGGGGATGACCCCGCCCAGGGTGAGGTCGCCGGCGATCGCCCGCGACGGGCCGTCCTCCGGGTTCAGGGAGTCGTAGAACGACTGGTACGACACCGCCCTGGTACCGTCCCCGGCCAGGCTCCGCACCACCGTCGTCACGTTGGCGGCCGCACGGCCCCGGGCGTCCGTCGTGCGGTAGAGCAGTTGGACGGCCTGCACCGGCGTCGGCAGGCCCACCAGGTGGTACTGCAGGGTCCGCGACTTCAGCACCGTCCCCGGTGCCAGCGAGGCGAGCGGCTCGCTGCCGTCGTAGACGTAGAACGGGTCGCTCGCGACGGTGGCCGCGGCGGCCGCCCCGGCGGTGGTGGGGACTGCGGTGGCGGGCGCGGCGGTCGCCGCCATGACGGCGACGACGGCGGCGGTGGCCAGCAGCCGAGAGGTGATTGCGCGCATGACTCCCCCGATTCGTGGGTGGGAAGGGAACTCGGGAACAGGTGGGGCTGGAACGTGCGGCCGGCCGGCGGGCACCGATGCCGTACGGGAGCACGGCGCGACCGCGCCGCAGGTGGTGGCGCCCCGCCGCGCGGGGGCGCAGCGGGACGGGCGTGGGGGATACGGCCCGGCGGCGGGGCCGTACGGGACGGAGGGTTCCGTACGGGACGGAGGGTTCCGTACGGGACGGGGCCGAGCCGCTTCGGGCGGGGCCGAGCCGGGCATGGACGGTCGGCCGGCCCGGCCGGTGCGAGCGGGGATCGGCCGTGATCTGATCAACCGTCAGAGTGTGGACGTCCGAGGCCCGACGGGGTGGTCAGGCGCGCCGGTTCGCCGATGTGCGGGGCACCCGGACGGCGCGGGAGGGCGGGACGCGGGAGGACGGGACGGGGAAGGCCTGGCCGGGCAGGCGGGTGAGGGCACGGCGGAGCTTCGCGCGGACACGGCGGGTCCTCCGGAACATGTGGGGGTGTGGGGGTCGAGGGGTGTGGGGGTTCGGTGGACGCGGTGCGGGCGGGGTTCCGCGGGGTGTCTGGTGGTCCACCGTCAGGCGTGTTACCAACTGGTAGGTAACCTCCTGGAAACCATCATGGGGCCGCTGCGGCGCCGTGTCCCCGGTCCGGATGACAGAGATTCCCGAGGTGGATTGTGACCACGTCCAACCCAGCCCCACCCGATCCGAAGGAAGGCGACCGGGAGGAGGGCGGCCCGGCGGCAGCACCCGGGCGGATGCCGCGGTTCGGCGGTGTCCCGGTCCACCGACGGCTGCTCGCCGCCATGCCCCACTTCGCCCCCGCGGTGATGACCCGCCTGGTCGAACAGCTCCCCGCCTACGGGGCGCTGCCCTCCGAGCAGTTGCGCGGCGAGGTCACCCGGGAGGTCGAGCGCGGCATCCGCGCCTTCACCGACATCCTGCGCACCGGCGAGATGCCCGGTGAGGCGGAACTCGCCAGGATCAGCGAGTCCTCGGCCCGGCGCGCCGACGAGGGCGTTCCGCTGGAGGCCGTCGTCGGTGCCTACCACTTCGCCGCGCAGGAGTGCGCCGCCCGGCTGTTCGCCACCGCACTCCCCGACGACCTCGCGGACGTACTGCAGGTGCACCACCAACTCCTCGGCTACCTGCGGCAGGTCAGCTGCGCGGTCGCCGCCGGGTACGTCCAGGAACGGCAGGCCGCCCTCGGTGACGACCAGGCCGCCCGTCAGGCCCTGCTGTCCCGCCTGCTGGAGGGCGGCGACCCGCGCCGGGCGGCCGACCGCGCCGGCATCCACCTGCCGCCCACCTACCTGGTCCTCGCCCTCACCGTCGCACCGCACCCCGACGAGCAGTTGCCCGGCGTCGACCACCACGTCGCCGCCCGCCGCAAACTGCGCCGCCTGCGCAACGAGCTCCAGCGCCGGACCACCGGCACCACCTTGACCGCCCTCACCACGAGCGGCGGCCTCGCCCTCATCCCCACCCAGACCCCGGCCACCGACCGGACCGCCCGCACCGGCCCCGCCGGGCCGGACCGCGAACACCTCGGCCGCCTCGTCGAGCACCTCACCCGGGTCTGCGGCTCCGACCTCCTCGTCGCCGCCACCACCGCCACACCGGACGACGTCGCCGGCGCCGCCCGGCTCGCCGGCGAACTCCGGGACATCGCCCAGGCGTCCGGCCGCCCACCCGGCCTGTACGTCCTCGACGACCTGCTGCTCGAATACCAGCTCAGCCGCCCCGGTCCCGCCCGCGACCACCTCGCCGCGCTCCTGAACCCCCTCACCACCCGCCCGGAACTCCTCGACACCCTGCGCACCTTCCTCGCCACCGGCCTCGACCGCCGGCTGGCCGCCGCCCGTCTCCACCTCCACCCCAACACCATCGACTACCGGCTGCGCAAGACCACCGAGCTCACCGGCCTCGACCCCACCCAGCGGGGCCACCAGTTCACCCTGCGCGCCGCGCTCACCGCCCACGACACCACCCGCCACACCACCGACGGCGCCGGCTGAGACCTGCCCGCGACGACCGGGCGCGCGATCGACCGGGGCACCTCCTGGACGCCGCCGGTCGCGCGGCCTTCGCCGTGATCCGCTGTGAGGCTCGTCACTGACCGGGCGTCACGGGCCGGCATGCGCGATCATGACCGGATGGACGCCCGTTTCCTCGGCATCGCCGAGCTGGCCGAACCCCCGTCCGTGGCGGTCGTGGTCGACGTCATGCGCGCTTACACGGTGGCCGCCTGGGCCTTCGCCCAGGGGGCGGAGAAGATCGTTCTCGCCGGATCGCTGGACGAGGCCCTGGCACTGAAGGCCCGTCACCCGGACTGGGCGGCGCTCAAGGACGGTCCGCCGGCACCCGGGTTCGACCTGGTCAACTCCCCCGGCCTGCTGCGGTCCGTCGACCTCGGCGGACGGACCGTCGTCCAGAAGACCACGGCGGGAACGGTCGGCGCCCTCGCGGTGCAGGGGGCGTCGCTGGTGCTGTGCGCCGGCTTCGTGGTGGCGGAGGCGACGGCCCGGGTCCTGCGGGCGCGCGGGTGCGACAGCGTCACGTTCGTGGTCACCGGCGAGGACGGGCGCGCCGATGAGGATCTGGCGTGCGCCCAGTACATCGCCGGGCGGGCGGCCGGGGCCGGGACGGACGCCGCCGGGTTCCTCCGCCGCGCCGGGCGGTCGCGTGCCGCCGCCGAACTGACGCAGGGGGTGCGGCAGGGAGCCCACCCCGATGACGTCGCGCTCTGCCTCGAACTCGACCGGTTCCCCTTCGCCATGGTGGCGACCGCGGAGGACTCGCTCATGGTCCTGCGTCCGTACGCCGCGCCCGATCCGGCCGACGGGGCCGCGAACCGATCGTGAGCGCGGGAGCCGGCCCGGACCTGCGGCGCCACACCGCGGGCGCATCCGCGGAGCTCCCGGGTGCCGTACGGGCCGGACGGCACGGACCACCCGGCCGGGATCAGAACCAGTGCAGGCAGTGCGGCGGGCGCTCGGCGCGGAAGAGGGCGTCGGCGAGGACGGCCGCACCCGGGTGGTGGGCCCGGATGTGTCCGGCGCGCACCAGCGTGCTCGGCGCGGTGCCGCCGAGGTAGATCGATCCCAGGTCGCCGATGTCCAGGGACAGGTCGGGCTCCCGGTCCGTCGGAACGCAGTCGGCCTTGCCGTCCCGGACGGTCAGCAGATGGCGGCCGCGCTCGCCGAGGAACGGGTCGTCGACGTCGAGCACGAGCTCCCCGTCCGCGAACCAGCCGCGCGCGGCCAGCGCACCCGGGACGTCCAGCAGCCGCACCCAGAGCCAGTCGGTCTCGCCGCTCACCTCGGCGGCGCGGAAGTCCTCGAACCGCCAGCGCAGCGGGTGCCCCGTCGGGACGTGCTTGAGCACGACCCGGGAGACCAGGTCGTGGTCGAGCACGAACCGGACGAGGGCCGCGTGGACGGCGTCGTCGGCGGCGATGGTCTCGTCGACGGTCAGGGTCCCGGGCTCGCCGAGCGAGTAGCTGGCGTACCCGTCCGGGACGCCGTCGGCATCCCGGTGGACGGCGATGTACCGCGGCACCGGGGAGACCGGAGGCTGTCCGGCCCCCGTGGACCACCAGCGGTGCGGCCGGGACAGCGCGCCGGGCTGGGCGCGGCGGTACCGGTCGTAGACCGCCTCCATGATCCCGACGCAGTCGGCGCTCCGCAGGACCTCGATCGAGCCGTCGTCCGGCCCGGCCGCCGCGGTGTCGGTCGCCCCACGCGCCCGGGGACGGGCGAGGGCCGCCCGGTGGCGCGGCACCGTCATCCGCGCCGTGTAGGTCGCCGGCCCGTACCCGAACCTGCGGTAGATCACGGCCTCGGAGGCCAGCAGCACCGAGAGGCACTCCCCGCGGGCCCGCAGCCCCGCCAGTTGATGCCGCATCAGCGCGGTCAGCACGCCCCGGCGCCGGTGCGAGGGCAGGACGCCGACCGCGGTGACCCCGGAGGTCGGGACGAGGGCCCCACCGGGCAGGGTCAGCTCGAAGGAGTACGCCCCGGCGGTGCCGACGGGCCGTCCGTCCGCCGTCACGGCGAACAGGTTGCGGTCCATCTCGTACGCCGACCAGGGGATCGGGTGGCGGCCGTCCTCCGTCAGGGTCTCCGGGAAGCGCGCGAACGCGGCGTGGAGGGTGTCGACGAAGACCTCAAGGTCCTGGTCGGTGGTGGGACGGATCTCCATCGCTGCCGCTGTCTCCCCTGCGTACCCGCGCCACCAGGCGTGGCGCCCCGCCACAGTGCAGCGTCACCGCACCGTCAGGTCAAGCGGATTACGGGCCGGAGCCCGGCCACCGGGGCGTCGCCCGGGCCTGCGGCACGCCGTTGTCGACCAGCCGCGCGACTGGGCCGAGCGCAAGGCGCGGGAGGTCGGACCGGCCGACTTCCCGCGCCCCCTGCCGTGCCGTCACCCGATCCCCGGATGCCGACCGCGGCGGGTCAGAACCACTCGGGACGGCAGTCCCCGGCGGTCCGGTCCAGACTGTCGAGCAGGTCGAACTGCGGCCCGGTCCGCGGGAGTTCCACACGGAAGAAGTACCGGGCCGCCTGCCGCTTGCCCTGGTGGAACGGGTCCGTGCCGTCGCCCAGCGCGAGGAACTGCTCCAGCCAGATCCAGGCCACCACCACATGGCCGACGGCCTCCAGGTAGGTCGTGGCATTGGCCAGCGCGGTCGCGGGATCGCCGGTCGACCACAGCCTCGCGGTGGTGTGCCCGATGCGGCCCGCGGCCCGCTCCAGGAGGGCGCCCAGCGCGGCCGCCTCCCCGCCGGCCGCCGCGGCACGGCCGACGGTCGCCGCGAGCGTCTCCAGCAGCAGCCGCAGCCCCGCACCGTCCGCCATGACGACCTTGCGGCCGAGCAGGTCCAGTCCGTGGATGCCGTGGGTGCCCTCGTGGATGGCGTTGAGCCGGTTGTCCCGGTAGAACTGCTCGACGTTGTACTCGCGGGTGTAGCCGTAGCCGCCGTGCACCTGGATGGCGAGGTCGTCGGCGGCCAGGCACCACTGCGAGGGCCAGCTCTTGGCGATCGGCGTCAGGACGTCGAGCAACAGCTCGGCCCGCGCCCGGGCGGACTCCTCCCCGGCGGTCCGCTGCTCGTCGAGCAGGCGGCCGCAGTACAGGCCGAGGGCGAGGGCGCCCTCCACGTAGCTCTTCTGCGCCAGCAGCATCCTGCGCACGTCCGCGTGCTCGATGATCGGGACCTGCGGGGCGTTCGGGTCCCGGTCCGTGAGCGGGCGGCCCTGCGGGCGGGTGCGGGCGTAGTCGAGGGCGTGCAGGTAGCCGGTGTAGCCGAGCGCCGTGGCGCCCTGACCCACGCCGACGCGGGCCTCGTTCATCATGTGGAACATCTGGGCGAGCCCGTGGTGCTCCTCGCCCACCAGGTGGCCCACCGCGCCGGCGGCGCCGCCCGGCGTGTGCCGGCCCTCGCCGAAGTTGAGCAGGGTGTTGGTGGTGCCGCGGTAGCCCATCTTGTGGTTGAGTCCGGCCGTCACCACGTCGTTGCGCTCCCCCACCGCGCCGTCCGGCCCGACCAGGTACTTGGGCACGACGAACAGCGAGATGCCCTTCACGCCCGCCGGACCGCCGGGGATCTTGGCGAGGACCAGGTGGACGATGTTCTCGCCGAGCTCGTGGTCACCGCCGGAGATCCACATCTTGGTGCCGGTGAGCCGGTAGGTGCCGTCGTCCTGCGGCACCGCCCGGGTGGTGATGTCGGCCAGCGAGGACCCTGCCTGGGGCTCCGACAGGCACATCGTGCCGAAGAACCGGCCCTCGACCATCGGGCGCACATAGGTGTCGATCTGCTCCCGACTCCCGTGCGCCTGGAGCAGGTTGGCGTTGCCGATGGTGAGGAGCGGGTACGCGGCGGTGCCGGCGTTGGCGGCCTGGAACCAGGCCATGCAGGCGTTGGCGACCACGGCGGGCAGCTGCTGCCCGCCGACCTCGTGGTCCATGGCGGCACCGATCAGACCGGCCTCGGCGAAGACCCGCAGCGCCGCCCCGACCTCCGGGATGACGTGCACCCGTTCCCCGTCGAAGCGGGGCTCCTCGGCGTCGTTCCTCTTGTTGTGCGGGGCGAAGTGCCGGGTCGCGATGGTCTCGCTGAGCTCCAGCACCGCGTCGAAGGTGTCCCGGTCGTGGTCGGCGTAGCGGGGGCGGCGGGTCAGCGCCGTGACGTCCAGCCAGTCGTGCAGCAGGAAGTCGAGGTCACGGCGGGAGAGCAGCAGGGAATCCATGGGCAGGGCGTCCGATCGGGGTGGGCGACGGAGGTACACGGTGGTGCGGTCGGGCTCCGGATACGTTCCCCCACCGGCCGCGTCATCACCACCCCCGCGGACTCCCTTGGGCCCGCGGGGCGACACCGTTCAGCCGCTCACGGACCCTGACCGGCACGCCGCGCCGGCTGCCAGGTCTACACGTCCTCGGCGAGGGCCGCCCCGACGGCGGCCTCGGCGTGCAGGCGGGCGGTGGGGAAGAGCGGGACGGGGCTGTCCTCGGCGCCGGCGAGCAGTTCGATCTCGGTGCAGCCGAGGATGACGCCCTCGGCCCCGGCGGCGACCAACCGCTCGATCACCCGCCGGTAGGCCGTCCGCGACTCCTCGCGGACGACGCCCTGGCAGAGTTCGTCGTAGATCACCCGGTGCACCAGGGCGCGGCCGTCCGCGTCGGGGACGAGGACCGTCAGGCCGTGGGCCTCCAACCGGCCCCGGTAGAAGTCCTGTTCCATGGTGAACGCCGTACCGAGCAGGCCGACGGTCCGCAGTCCGGTGGCGCGGACGGCCGCCGCGGTGGCGTCGGCGAGGTGCAGGAGCGGGACGGAGACCGCGGCCTCGACCTGGCCGGCCACCTTGTGCATGGTGTTGGTGCAGATGAGCAGGAGCTCGGCGCCGGCCGCCTCCAGCGAGCGCGCGGCGTCGGCGAGGAGTTCGCCGGCCTCGGCCCACCGGCCTTCCGCCTGGAGCCGTTCGACGGTGGCGAAGTCGACCGAGTAGAGCACCAGTCGGGCGGAGTGCAGGCCACCCAGCCGCTCACGGGTGAGCTGGTTGAGGTTGCGGTAGTACTCGGCGGTGGACTCCCAGCTCATGCCACCGATCAGCCCCAGGGTCTTCATGGCGAACATATAACCACATACGCGATGTGCAGTGACATCCATAAGTCAGGCTTTGATGCCGACCCCGTGCGGCCTGTCAGGGAACATCACCGGGGGCCGGTGCGCGGAACGCCTGGGCGAGGCGCTCGCCGAAGGCGTCCGGGTGGGTACTCAGACCGACGTGCCCGCCGGGGAAGTGCAACAGCGGCACGCCCAGGGTCTGCGCCAGCAACGCGGCCGGACGGTACGGCAGTTCACCGCGCGAGTCCTCCCCGACGGCGAGCACGAGCCGGTCCGTGAGCGATCGCAGCCGGTCGACGTCCGGGGTGTACGCCATGAAGGCCGGCACGATCCGCCCGAGGAAGTAGGGCAGACCGGCCATCGTCCGCTCGGTCCGCGCCGCCGCCTGCGGGGGAAGCGCGGTACCCGGGCCGGTGCCGGGCTGCGCAGCGGCGGCGACGGTGCCGCCCCTGCGCAGCCCCTCGCCGAACAGCGACATCGCCGGTCCGAGGCCCTCCGTGCGGAACACCTCCTGCACCCGGGCGAGCAGCACGCGGTGCTCGGGCGCGTCCGGCAGGACCTCCACGAGCGGCGGCTCGTGCGCGACGAGCCGCCGGACGCGGTCGGGGCGCACGGTGAGCAGGTGCAGCGCAGCGACGGCGCCCGAACTCGCGCCGAAGACGCGGGCGGGCTCCCCGGGCGACAGCAGGTCGAGGAGGCGCAGCGCGTCGTCCGCGTGTTCGGCCACGTGCTGCGCCGCACCGGGGTCGTCCAGGGTGCTGCGGGCCATGCCGCGCGGGTCGTACGTCGCCACGGTGCACTCGGCGGCCAGGCCGTCCGCCACGGCGTCGAAGGCGGCGGCGCCGCCCGTCCCGCCGGGTATCAGCAACAGGAGCGGGCCCTCACCGCGGACCTCGTAGTGCAGGGTGGCGCCGTCGACGCGCAGGTGGCCGGTGGTCGGGGTGCCGGTGGGCGTGCTCATTCGGAGTCTCCTTCTCGGGACGGGGGCCAGTGCTCCAGGAGGGTGTGCAGGGCGTCGAGCGCGCGCTCCCAGGACCGCTGCGGCGCTCGCGCGTGGCCGAACCCGCCGGTGGCCTCCAGGGCGACGAACCCGTGGAACGTGCTGCGCAGCAGTCGCACCGCGTCGGTGAGGTCGGGCTCGGCGAGGCCGTAGCCGCGCAGCATGCCGTAGGTCAGTTCGACGGCGCGCCGCGGGCCGGGCGCGTTCGCGGCCAGCTCGGGGTCGATCGGGACGGGGGTCTGGGTGGCGGCGTAGCGGCCGGGGTGCTCGTGGGCGTACTCCCGCCAGGCGTCGGCGAACGCGACCAGCGCGTCCCGGCCCGCCCGGCCGGCGGTGGCCTCCGCGATGCGGAGGGTCTTCTCGTCCGCCGCGAGCAGCGCGACCCTGCCCCTCAGCTCGTCCAGACCGCGGACGTGGGTGTAGAGGCTCGCGTCCTTCACGCCCAGGCGGCGCGCCACCTTCGCCATCGTGACGCCGGCGAGTCCGTCCTCGTCGGCCAGTTCGGCGGCCGCGAGGGTCACGCGCCCGGTCGTCAGTCCTGCCCGCACCATGCGGCCCTCCTATGGTCCTAGGGATCCTAGTTTTAACCTAGGATCCCTAGGATCGCAAGTGCCGGATCCGGGCGGAACCGCCGAGCGGGGTCGGATCCGACCTTCTCCGGCAAGGCAGTTGACGCCGCGCCGGGTCATGGTCTTCCATGGATGTCGTGTGGCCGCTCGGTCGCATGATCTTTGGGGGGACAGCACTCCGCCGCGCACGTGGTGGAGGACTGGGGAACCGACCCCGGAAGACATGCGGTTCGACGCGGCGTTTTCCGTCTTACGGGCGTGCACTCCCCCGACACTGTCCCCCCACCGACCGCGGGAGGACAGCAGTGGCATCGGACATCCAGACGCCGACGGACGGCCCGGGCGATGCGGCGCCCGGCGGACCGGCACCCGCCCCGGAACCGGCGGATCCCCATCGCCGCGTGTTCGAGCTGATCGCCCTCCTGCTGCTCCTGAGCGCCTGCGCCGCGATCTGCGTACTGGCCGACCTGGGCGTCCTCCAGGCGGCCGTCAGCTCCACGGGCATCCTGTTCGCCGCCTGGGAGGGATCGCAGCGCACCGGACGGCGATCGGACCGCAGGCGCCGCTGAGGCCGGGGACCGGCCGGCCACGCCGAGGGCGCGGGTTCGCGTGCCCGGCGCGGCCGGCCCCCGCCGTCAGCCGGGGTAGGTGAACTCGTCGACCGGGACGGCGGGCGACAGATAGCCGTTCACCAGCACCCTGACGTCGACGGTCTTGCTGAAGGGCGTACCGGACGACGGCGCCGTCGCGGTGATCCGGGTCGGCGAGACGTACGAGGACGCCGCGAGGTTCTTCCCGAAGTACACGGTGGGCTTGTCGGCGAATCCCACACCCGTGATGGTGACCGTCTGCCCGGTCTTCCCGTTGTCCGGGGAGATGCCGGTGACCAGGACGGGCTGCGGCCCGCCGTAGGCGAACTGCGCGGTCGGGACGGCCGGGGAGGTGCCCAGGTTCCCGGTGACCCTGACGTCGACGACGCCGACCCCCTCGGGCGCGGTCGCGATGATCCGGGTGTCGCCGAGGACCTTGCTCACGCACGGGACCGGACCGAAGTCGACCACGCAGTCCGGGCCGAATCCGCTCCCCGTGATGGTGATCTGCGTGCCCGCGGCACCCACATTGGGCCCGATGGCCTGTACGACCGGCCCGCCCGGCACCGGCGGCGCCTGGAGCAGGGCCAGGTAGGTGGCGTTGGCGTGCTGGTAGGCGACCTGGGCCAGGAAGTCCTCGGTCGAGCTCTTGACCACCGCGTGGTCGTGCGTCCCGTAGTCGGGGTTGAGGGAGGGCATCGCGTTGTTCGGCTGGACGTAGGCGTTGGGCCCGGCGAGGGCCTCGATCTCCGGGATCAGGACGTCCACGACGGCGGCGGGCGCGACCGGCCCGTAGGCGGCGGGGAACCACTTCTTGGCCGCGTCCAGGTCGGCCCAGGCCCGCGGCACGATGTCGTAGTTGTTGACGTAGGCCTGGTTGACGTTCCACGGCAAGGAGTTGAAGCGATCGGCGAAGTCCTTCAGACCGGCGGTGGGCGCGGCGAAGGTGATCACCCCGAACTGCGGCGCGAGGCCGCCCCAGTTCTGGGCCTGCAGGTACGGCGCGAGCACGGTGGCGACGCAGCCGCCCAGGCTGTGGCCGATCACGGTGACGGTCGCCCGCGCCGGAGCGTTCTCCAGCAGGAGGGTGAGCGCCCGCACGAGGTTGGCACCCGCCCCCGGGGACCCGTCCGTCATGCCGGCGACCTGGGTGAGCGCCGTCATGGCGCCCTTCGAGACGGACACCGGCGACGATCCGCCCACGGTGAAGGGGACGACCGTACCGACGTCGAGGTCCTCCAGGAGGTCGACCTCGTTGGCGATCGTCCCGCGCACCACCACGGCGAACGCGTTCGAGCCGGAGGTGTCCTTCGCGATGTACGCCATGTTGGCGTTGTCCGGACTCAGCGCGAGCCAGGCCAGCTGCCACGTGCCCTTCGTCGCCAGGGCGGGGTTGGTCAGCTGCCGCTCGATGCCGGTGGCGATGCGCAGCTTCTGGTCCGTCACGCTCTCCCCGGACGGGCGCGGGGTCGCCCCGGTCGCCGCAAGCGTGGCCAGGGTCATGGCCACCGCAGCCGTCGGCGCGGCCGAATCTACTGTCATGATCACTCCTTCGGGGCTCGTACGAGCACCCAACGAGCCGAATTGGTCGTATTCAACCTATTTTCGGAAGCGGGCGGGTGCGGTCACCCGGACCCGCCGGGCGCCGGATTTCAGGCCATCGGACCAGCGCCGGACCGGCCGGCCCACGAGGAGCGCCGCATCCGCGCCGCGCACCCGACACCCCCGATTCGACACTCCTCGTACACGGCCAGTCACCCACGGGGACGGTCCGACGCGCGCCGCCGGGCCGGAGATGGAAACCTTGCTGAAACTTGCAGAAAACACTTGACGCTCTTCACCGGATTCACAAAGCTGGCATCCAGGCAGAAGGTCCCGACCCCCACCCGACCCCGCGCCTGCCGGGCCCCGCGACGCCCCCACCCTCCGCGCCGCCGCCCCCGTCACCGGCCGCAACAGGCCCTTCGACCCGCCCGGCCGCCCCGCCGATCATCAGGCCCAGGAGTCGAGATGGCCCTCACGTCCACCCCCACCCCCACAGCCCCGTCGCCGCTGCCCGACATCACCTTCCACCGTCCGCCGAGCCCTCGGACGCCGGTGGCACGCCCGCTGCCCATGTGGCTCGTCACCATGCCGACCCTGACCACATCCGGCCGGACGAACGGAACGCAGAGCTTCGCCGTACGGGCCTCCGACAGGCAGCCCGCCATCGCGCTGGCGACCCTCGCCGCCGACACCGCCACCGCACGGCAGCGCCGGCGCGGCGCAGCGGTCGACGCCTCGGCCGCCGAGGTCACCCTGCACTCCTGACCCGCGCGACGATCCCGACAGGCCCCCGGGGGCGCGCCGACCCGGCGCTCCCCCGCTTCGGCATGCCCCGGCCCGCCCCCGCGCCCGGCCCGCCTCCACACCCCCCGGCCCGCCTCCACTCCGGCGCCGGGAGCAGACCCTTCCGGGTCGACGCGCGACCCGTGAGTTCGCTTACGCACTTCTCAACTCACCTCTAGGGAAGGCAAGTTGGAGCTTCCGAGGTTCTTGACGACCCGTCCGCCCGAGCCTAGGTTTGCGGCCGCACTCTGAAAGTTTCTGCAAGCTTTCATCCATGCTTCGTCTCCCGGCGTGAGCGCTTCCGCCTCCCGCCGTCTCCCGGTCCCCGCTCGCGGTAGCCCCGCCTGCGGGTGCCCCACCCTGGAGGAGTTCAGATGAGCAGCACCCCGCCGGCGTCGGCGGCACGTGCACCCGGAGGGCGCCGTACGGTCGCCGCCCTGACCGGCCTCGGCCTGACCCTGAGCCTGGCCGCCACCCTCGCCGCACCCGCCCAGCAGGCCGCCGCCGCGGCACCCGGCCGGGACGGCAAGAAGGTCACCGCCGTCCTCTTCGAGTGGAACTTCGACTCGATCGCCCGCGAGTGCACGCAGACCCTCGGCCCCAAGGGCTACGGCTACGTGCAGGTCTCCCCGCCGCAGGAGCGCATCCAGGGCGGCGCCTGGTGGACGGCGTACCAGCCGGTCGGCTATCGGATCACCGGCCCGCTCGGTGACCGCGGCGCGTTCCGGTCCATGGTGGACACCTGCCACGCCGCAGGCGTCGACGTGATCGTGGACGCGGTGATCAACCACATGACCTCGGGTTCGGGCACGGGCACCGGCGGCACCTCGTACACCAAGTACAGCTACCCCGGTTACTACCAGGACCAGGACTTCCACGGCTGCCGACGCCCCATCGGCACCAACTACGGGGACCGCTCCAACGTGCAGGACTGCGAGCTCGGCGACGCCGGCAACCCCTCACTCGCCGACCTGAACACCGGCAGCGACCACGTGCGCGGCACGATAGCCGGCTACCTGAACGACCTCCTCTCGCTCGGCGTCGACGGCTTCCGGGTGGACGCGGTGAAGCACATCGCGGCCGCCGACCTCTCGGCGATCCGCGCCAGACTCACCGAACCGGACGTGTACTGGGTGCAGGAGGCCATCTTCGGCGCGGGCGAGGCGGTCTCCCCCAGCGAGTACCTCGCCACCGGCGACGTCCAGGAGTTCCGCTACACCACCGATCTCAAGCGCGTCCTCACCAACGAGAAGCTCTCCTACCTGAAGAACTTCGGCGAGGCGTGGGGCTACATGCCCTCCGGCAGGTCCGGCGCGATGGTCACCAACCACGACACCGAGCGCAACGGCTCCAGCCTCAGCTACCGCGACGGCGCCGCGTACACGCTGGCACACGTCCTCATGCTGGCCCACCCGTACGGCAGCCCGTCGGTGCACTCCGGCTACGAGTTCTCCAACCGGGACGCCGGCGCCCCCAACGGCGGGCAGGTGAACGCCTGTTACAGCGACGGCTGGAAGTGCCAGCACGCCTGGCCGCAGATCGCCAACATGGTCGCCTTCCGCAACGCCGCGGGCGACACGCCCGTCACCAACTGGTGGGACGACGGCGACAACGCCATCGGCTTCGGCCGCGGCGACCGGGCGTACGTCGCGATCAACCGCGGCGGCGGCCCGGTCACCCGCACCTTCCAGACCTCGCTGCCCGCCGGCACCTACTGCGACGTCCAGCACGGCAACCCGACCACCGGCGGCGGCTGCACCGGCACCACCTACACCGTGGGCGCCGACGGGACGTTCACGGCCACCATCGGCTCCAACGACGCCGTCGCGCTCCACGTCGGCGGCGGCACCAGGCCACCCGGCGATCACACCGCCACCGTCTACTACAGCACCGACAAGGGCTGGCCGGCCTACAACATCCACTACCGCCCCGACGGCGGCGCCTGGACCACCGCGCCCGGCGTCCCCATGGAGGCGGCCTGCGCCGGCTGGGTCCGCCGGACCGTCGCCCTGGGCTCCGCCAGCGGCCTCAAGGCCGCCTTCAACAACGGCGCCGGCACCTGGGACAACAACAACGCGACCGACTACACCCTCGGGACCGGCGACATCACCGTGAAGGGCGGCGTCGTCGGCACCGGCAACCCCTGCGACACCCCGCCGACCGCGACCGGCGCCGCCTTCGCCGTGAACGCCACCACCGTGCCCGGCCAGAACATCCACGTCGTCGGCGGCATCGCGCAGCTCGGCAGCTGGGCGCCCTCGGGCGGCGTCAAGCTCGACCCCGCGGCGTACCCGGTCTGGAAGCTCGACCTGGAGCTGCCCGCCGGCACCACCTTCGCGTACAAGTACATCCGCAAGGACGCCGCCGGCAACGTCGTCTGGGAGTCCGGCGCCAACCGCACCGCCACCGTCCCGGCGAACGGGAAGGTCACCCTCAACGACACCTGGCGGAACTGACCCGCACCCCCGCACGCACCGCACCCGCCCGCCTGCCGGCCCCCCACCCGGCAGGCGGGCCCCGCCGCTCGGTGACGCCCCTCGGAGCCCTGCGCGCCACGGCGGCCGGGGAGATGACGCTGTGGGAGGGCTGGCGGCTGACCTGCCTGGTCGAGGTGGAGCCGGCGGCGGGGCGGGCACTGCCCGACCTGGTGGTCGCCACCGTCCGCCGAACCGCGCTGACCTCCGATTCGCCCGGACGACTCCGCGTCCCGGCCCCGAGGATCGTCGAGCCCGTCCTCGATCCCGGCGAGCCGTGGGCGGAGTCTCGCTGCTCTGCTGGCACTCACGCCGCCCCATCCGCAGTCCCCGACCGCCCTGGGCGAACTGGTGGAAGCGGCCCTGATCCGTCTGCCGGGCATCGGTCCGCGATCCCCGAAGACGGCCGGCGCCGCCGTCCACGCCCTGGCCCGACTCGGCGACGAGGACGCCTACGCCGAGCTCAGCCGGCTGACCGCCACCGTGAAGTACCGCCCGACCCGCAGGGCCGTCCTCGCGGCCCTCGCCACCTGGACTCCGTAGCGGCCCTGCACGACGCTCGGGGAGCCGGGGGCAGTGGCCGCCCCTCCGGGGAGCCGAAATCCGGTCGCGGCCGGGCCGGGCCGTCCGGGATGCTCGGATCATGCATGTGAGATTCGACGGGGTCACGCCGGTGCCACGGATGCTGCTGATCAGCGGGTTCCTGCTCCACCACGACTTCCAGGTCGAGATGGACCCGATGTTCGTCGCAGCGGGCGACCGGGTCTCGTACGAGGACGACGTGGTCGTGGTGACGCGCCCGACCGGTGAGCGGCGCGAGCACCCGGCCCGCGACAGCTACTGGATCTGCGGCGGTTAGGCCCGGCCGTACGGGGAGCCGGCGGCGGGGCGAGGGCGCTCAGCGTGTCCGGGCGAGGAGGAGGTCACTGAAGAGGACCACCCCGATACCGCCGCCGTGGGCGTCCAGGACCTGGGCGGTCTCGGCGAGAACCTGCTCGCGCCGGTCGGGGGGCAGGACACGGTAGCGCGAGAGCGAGGCCAGATATCCCACGTAGCGCTCGGTGTCGTAGTACTGCTCCTGCCGGTACCGGACGACACGCAGATCGGTGAAGCGGCCGTCGCCGCGGCACTCCTCCTCGGGCCAGCCGGCCCAGTTCCCGGGTCCCTCGCCGTAGGAGGAGGCCGGCTCACCGTGCGGTGTACCGGCGAGCCCGTGACGGGTGTCGACCTCGGCCAGGGCGGCGTGCAACCGCAGGTCGCGGACGCCCTGCGGGTTCCAGCACAGCGCCACCGCACCGCCCGGTGCGAGGGCCGCGTGCGCGAGGTCCCAGCGTCGTTCCGGGTCGGTCCAGTGCCAGGACGTGGCGGCGAGGAGCAGTCCGAAGTCGCGGCCGTCCGGCCGCCAGTCCTCGAAGCGCCCGGCATGGACCCGCACCCCCGGATACCCTGCGGTGTTGCGGCGCAGCACCTGCGCCATGCGCGGGTCGGGCTCGATGCACACCAGCGGCGCCCCTGCGGCCGCGAACGGCACCGTGGCCTTGCCCGTCCCCGCGCCGATCTCCAGCGCCGCACGGTCACCGAGGGCCGCGTACGCGAGCACCTCCGCGACCAGGGCGTCCGGGTATCCCGGGCGCACGGCGTCGTAGAGCTCGGCCACCTCCCCGAACACCTGACTGCGCGCCATGTCCACCCCGTCCTGCACGGCCTTGCCCCTCCCCTGTCGGCAGGCCGCCAACCTACGAGGCCGACGGAGGCCGCGTCCACCCCTGACGGGCCGTCGCGGACACGGCGATTCACGAGGCCTACCCTCGCGGCATGACGGATCCCGAGGTCGGGCGCCGGAACGCTCCCGGAGCCGCCGACCGTCTGATCCGGGCCGACGACGGGTGCGAAAGGGCCGACGATGACGGTGACCGGGTGGCCCGTGCCCCTTGCGACCCGGTCAGCCAGGATCGTCGGCCGTGGGTTTCCGCCCCCAGGCGGTGAGCATGCCGGCCGACAGGGCGGCGCACCCGTCGGAGGCCAGGTACCGGATCGCCTCGTCGACGGCCGCGTCGTCGACGAGCCCGGTGGCGAGCATGGCCGCCCTGCCGCGCTCCCAGGTGTCCGCCCAGAAGCGGCTGATCGGGCTGCCCGGCTCCAGCGGCGGCACGTGGATCTCGGCGGCGACCCGCCCGAGCCCGGCGCCGCGCAGCAGTCGGGGGTACGACGGCACCCAGGAGACATCGGTGCCGATGGTGGCGCGCAGGCCCTGCCACATCGCCCGCATCGCCCTGGTGTACGGCGTGTCGGGAGCCAGGTCGCCCGTCAGGTCGACCGCGTCGCCGAGCACCAGCACACCGCCCGGCTCGACGAGTTCGGCCAGTGCCCTGATCAGGCGCTCGCGCTCGGGCAGGTGCATCAGCACGAAGCGCGCGTGGACGAGCCGGAACCGGCCGGGGGCGAAGTCGGGGGCGGTGATGTCGGCCGCCAGGACGTCGAGCCCGGGCCCGGTCCGCGCGGCGAGGAACCGGACGTCCCGGTCCACGGCGAGCACGCTCGCCACCCCGGCCTCGTCCAACAGCCTGCGGGAGACCGTGCCCGTGCCGGCGCCCACATCGAGGCAGCGCCAGCCCGGGCCGACGCCGAGGGCCCGCAGCCGTGCCATGGTGACGTCGTCGTAGGCGAGGGCGCCGAAGTCGATGCGCTCACCCTCGCCCGCCTGCTCGGGCCGGAAGACCGCCTCGCCGTAGCGGCCCCCGCCCTGTACGTCCCCGCCAGGGGAGCCACCCCGCGAGCCACCCCGCGCGTCCCCGCCGCCCGGACCTGCGGTCACGATGCCCCCGCCGGTACGCCGGGGGTGCCGGCGGCCCCCGGGACGCGGAGCGGTGGGTCGTCGAACGGTGCCATGGCCGGGCCCTGCTTCCTGGTCGTGGGGTCACGCGGGGAGGGTGCCCGGAGGATCGCTGGGTCGCCCGAGGCAGCCGTCCCACCGATCCTCCACCGTCGCCCGCCCGCACGACCGAGGCGCGCCGCGCCCCCACCGATCGGCCGAGGCGGCGCCCCCGCCGTTCCGCGCGGACGCCGGCCGTCGGCACCGCACTTCGCCCGGCCGATCAGTCCACGGCCGGTGGCGGGCCGGCCAGGCCGTGGAGGAGCAGGGCGGTGAGGGAGTCGACGATCTCCTCGTCGGTGGCCCGCGGGCCGTGCTCCCCGGCGGTGGCGACCGCGTAGCCGAGCGTCGAGACCATCGCGCCCATGGCCGCGGCGATCAGCGCCGGGTCGCCGGGGAGCGGGTGGCCGCGTTCGCGCAGCCGGTCCAGGTGGTCGCGGAGGACGCCCGTCTCGTGCGCGAGGGAGGCCCAGGCGCGGCCCTCGCCGGGCGGGCCGGCGAAGTTCGTCTGCATCAGGGCCACGACCACGGGCAGGTGTTCGCGGATGACGTGCCAGGTGACGGCGAGGTGCGCGCCCCGTCGGCGCGGGGCAGGGCCGCGTCGACGGCCCTGGAGGACGCGCTGGTCCTGGCGCGGTCACTGGCCTCGGAACCCTCGGCGGCGTCGGCCCTCGCCGCGTACGACACCGCCCGCGCCCACCGCACCGCCAAGATGGTCAAGGCGGCCGGCGGCAACCGCGACGCCAAGACGGCCGGCCCGCTGGCCCGGCGGATGCGCGATCTGGCGATGCCGCTCGGCGTCCGCCTCTTCTTCGAGCGGGCGACGGCCTGGCTCTACACCCACGACTGCGGCGAACTGCCGCCCGTCCCGGTCGGGCCGCCGGAGGTACGGGCGTGACCGGCCTCGTCGGGCCTTGAAGTCCTCGACGGGCCGGTCGACCCGGCACCGGTCAGTAGAGGGCGTCGCCCATCGGGGAGTCACCACCCGTCACGTACGCGCGGATCGACGCCAGGTACTGCACACGGCCGACGCGCCCGTCGCCGTCGTCGTCCAGCGCGTCGAAGGCCGCGTCGGCGCTACCGGCCCGATTGCCCAGTGCCTGGCGCAGCAGGGTGAACTGCGGGCGGTCCAGGGCGCCGTCCCCGTCGGTGTCGGCGAGGTCGAACAGTGCGCCCAGGGCGTACTGGCAGACGGTGTCGAACTTCTCGGCGTCCACCCAGGCGAGGTACTCGTCGTAGGTCATCACGCCGTCGCCGTTGGAGTCCATCGCGGCCCAGGCCCGTTCGCCTGCGGCCCGGGCTGCGATGACCAGGGGATCGTCGTCGCCGCGGCCGGTCGCCCGCTGGGCCCGGTCGATCCGGACGAAGTAGTCGTGCCGGGAGGCCACGCCGTCCCCGTCCGTGTCCAGCATCGCGTAGACGCGGGCCTTCGGGGTGGCGGGGTCGGCCGGGGCCGTCTGCGGTTCGGTCCGGGTGAGGGGCATGTCGGGTCTTCCTTCACGTACGCGGTGGGCCGGGGGTCAGTGGGTGAGGCGGAGCACGATGGTCGAGTCGACGGCGGTCTCGCCGGCCGGGGTGCCGCATCCTGTGCCGGTACTGGTGCCCACCGCGTTGATGGCGTCGTCGGCGAAGCGAGCGCTGTCGGCCGTGACGGCGCCGGCGATGACCAGCGAGGCGGTGCCGTTCACCTTGACCACGTCGATCTTGTCGAACCTGAAGGTGGAGGCGGTTCCGTCGGACCAGTGGACGCTCGTGGTCGCGGTGTCACCGTGCTCGTCCCCGGTGCACTGGGTGGCCGGCATGGTGACCGTGCGCTCGAAGGTTCCGGTTGCCAGGGGCGCGCCGGCGACGTCCACACACGACAGGGTGCCGGTCATGGCCAGCGTGTTGGGCACGGGGAGGTCGATCCCCCCTGGGGCAACGGCGGTGGCGAAGAGACCGTGGGCGTTCAGCACACAGGTGGCATCGATCGTGGGCTCGGCGGAGTCGGCACGGGCCGGGCCCACGACCAGCAGCGGTACCGCGGCGAACAGCGCCAGCACGGCCGGCAGCCCACCACGGACAGTGATCTTCATTCGGTGATCTCCCGTTGTCATCGGCCTGCGGAACGGGTGGCGTGGTCGCGCCTTCGTCCGGCGCTGCGAACCTCCGGCCACCGCGATCATGATCGACGTAGGCTCTCTTCCCGCCAGGACGACCCGCCAGGGGACCTGGAGGCAGTCACCCGACCTGACGATTCCGCCAGCGGGGGCACGGACGCCCGACCCCCCGGCGACGGACGATCCGGGCCGTGTCGCCGCCGGTCACCGACGGACGATCCGGGCCGTGTCGCCGCCGGTCACCCCGCGCCGGTCGGCAGCCAGGTGTCGACGGCCGTCGCCAGTTCCCGCTGCCGGGTGAAGAGGTGCCCGCCCATGCCGAGGGCCCGGGCCGCGCGGACGTTCTCCTCGCGGTCGTCGACGAAGAGGAAGTCGGCGGGCGCGGCCCCCATCGCGGCAACGCAGTGGTGGAACGCCGCCGCGTCGGGTTTCGCCGCGCCGATCCGGCCGGAGAGGGCGAGGTGGTCGAGGTCCGTCAGCCAGGGCTGGGCCGCGAGGAAGGCGTCCGCGTGATCGGCCGGGATGTTGGACAGCAGGGCGACCTCGGCACGGCCCCGCAGGGCCCGGACGTAGCCGACCATGTCCGCGTCGACGCGGGACCAGCTGTCGATGTCGGCGAGGCGCAGCTCCTCGACCGTGCGGGCGTCGGCGGGGCGGGACAGCCGGCGCAGCACGGCCGTCCAGTACTCGGCGGCGGACTGCCCGGCGGCGTCGTAGGGCGGACGGCAGCTCCAGTAGGCGTCGGCGAAGGCCTCGGCGGGGGCGCCGCACCGGGCGGCCATCCGTTCCAGGGCGCCGGGGCGCTGGTGGCGGGCGATGACCCCGAAGAGGTCGAACAGCACGATGCGTCGGGTGGGCACGGCGGGGCTCCTGGGGTCCGGCGATCCTGGCACGGGGCGGGGGCGGGGGTGGGTCAGCATCCGCTGCCCGTGGTCTCGGGCGTACGGCCGGACGCCGTGGCACCGGACACCGTGCGCCCGGGTGCCACACGCCCGGGTGCCGCACGCCCGGGTGCGGTGCGCAGGATCCCGGCGGTCGCGGCGGTGGCGACGCACAGCAGGGTCAGCAGCAGGAAGGCGTGGTTCAGCGCCACCAGGTGGGTCAGCCAGCCGATGACGGCGGGGCCGGCGAGCATGCCGAGGTAGCCGAGTCCGGCGACGCGGGCGACATTGGCACCGGCCGCCGCGGGATCGGCATGGCCGGCCGCGCTGAACAGCTGGGGGACGCAGCCGGACAGGCCCAGGCCGAACAGCGCCCAGCCGACGAAGGCCGCCCAGGGCCACGGGGCGACGGCCGCGATCGTGATCCCGACGGCGGCCGTGGCCGCGCCGTACCGCAGGACGGCCGCCGGCCCGAACCGGGCGGAGGTCCGGTCGGCGAGCAGCCGGCCGGCGGTCATCGCCGCCGCGTAGGTGCCGTAGGCGAAGGCGGCGGTGCTCGCGGGCGCGCCGAGGACGTCCTTCAGGTGCAGGGCGCTCCAGTCGTTGGCGGCGCCCTCGCACAGCATGACCATCAGGGCCAGGGCGGCCAGGACCCGGACGCGCCCCCGGGCACCGCGCCGGGCCGCGACCGAGGCGTCCCGCGCCTCCTCGACGGCGGCCGGAGCGCCCGGCAGCAGGGAGCGCGCCGCCAGCAGCGCGGTCACGATGCCCGCCGCTCCCAGGACGGCGAGGGTGACGGCCGGATTCAGCCCGACGCCCGCGGCGGCGGCCGCGGCGAGTGCGGCGATGACGCCGCCGACGGAGAACGTGGCGTGGAATCCCGACATCACGGGCCGCCCGTACGCCTTCTCCACGTGCACGGCGTGGGCGTTCATGGCCACGTCGAGGCAGCCGTTGGCGAAGCCGAACACCAGGAGGGCGCCCGCCAGCGTCCAGGGCTCCCGGGGCAGCGCGGGCAGGACGAGGGCCGCGCCGCACAGGACGCCGGCGGCGGGCACCACGGTCCGGGTGCCGAGGCGGTCGGCCAGGTGTCCGGCGACCCGCATGCCGAGGAAGGCACCGAGGCCCAGCAGCACCAGCAGACCGCCGAGGGCGGCGTGGCCGATGCCGACGCGCGCCTCCACGGTGGGGATGTGCACCACCCACGCGCCCATCAGGGTGCCGTTGAGGACGAAGTAGACATAGGTCGCCGTACGGGCGGCCCGGAGTGAGCGTTCCATGTCGGCCACCATAACGAACATCCATAATGTTCGAAAGCAGGTAGATCGAACAGCTTGATTGTTCATTAAGGGGTGCGGTTCAATCTCGGTATGAGCAACGCAGATCGCCACGGCCTGATCGCCCAGGCCGTCACGGACGCGGGCGGCGCCACGGTCCAGGAACTCGCCGCGCTGACCGGCACCTCGGAGATGACCATCCGGCGCGACCTCGACGTGCTCGCCGCGCAAGGCGTCCTCGAACGCGTCCGCGGCGGCGCACGCACCCTGCTGCTCAGGGGCGAGGAACCGCCCTTCGCGCTGCGCGCCCGCGAGGCCGTCGACGCCAAACGCCGCATCGCGGCCGAGGTGTCCTCGCTCATCGCCGACGGCGAGACCGTCCTCCTCGACAGCGGCACCACCTGCCTGGAGGTCGCCCGGCTGCTCCACCGGCGTCCGGTCACCGTGATGCCCCTGTCGCTCCAGGCCATCCACCTCCTCAGCGACCCTCCCGGAACGGCCACCCTGATGGTCCCCGGCGGAAAGCCCCGCGCCGCCGAGGGCGCCCTCACCGGCCCCCTCGCCCTCGCCTCCCTGGCGGCCCTGCGCTTCGACACCGCGGTCATCGGCTGCTGCGCCCTGAGCGCGGCCGACGGAGTGACCGCCCACGACCTCGACGACGCGGCCGTGAAGAAGGCGGCCATCGCCTCCGCCCGCCGGGTCGTCCTCGCCGCGGACGGCGGCAAGCTCGGCCGCACCGCCTTCGCCCACGTCGGCCCCGCCGGGCTCCTGCACACCCTCGTCACCGACACCGCCGCACCCGCCGACGAGGTCGCCGCGCTCGAAGGCGCGGGCACCGTCGTCAAGACCGTCTGACGAGGACTCCGCCCGACTCGCGGCGACCGTCCGACTCGCGGCGACCGTCCGACGAGGCTCCGCCCGGAGGCCCGGGACCGACGAACCCCCAGGTCCCTGTTCGGCGGCGGGGGCGGGCGACGATACTGACCGAGTGGGATTCCTCATCTTCATGACGCTGCCGGGGCTGGTGCTGCTGCTCACCGCACTCGCCCTGGTCGACCAGGTGCTGCTGCGGGCCGGCCGGGCCGGGCTGCTGCCCTGGAGGACCGGCCACCGGCAGGGGCAGGTCTCCGCGACCGGTTTCGAGCAGTTGCACGCCACCTTCTCGGCGGGCAAGCAGCACGAGCTCAAGGAGCGGCAGTCGTCGCTGATGCTGCGCGACGACGACGAGGACGGCGCCCCGCCGAACCGCACCGGGGTGGACCTGGCGCGCGGTTCGGCGGTCATCCGCCTGCCGAAGGCCTCCTGAACGGCCCGTCCTCGGGCGCGGAGGCCTCACCGGCGGCCGGTACCGCCGGCTCCGGGCACGGGTCCGCATAGCGGCCGACCATCGCGGCGGCCCGGTCGTGCAGGCGGGTGCGCAGCGACGGCGGGGTGAGGGCCTCCGCGTCCGTACCGAGCTGCCACAGTGCCCATTCGGCGTGTCGTGAATCCTGGAAGGTCACCTCCAGCCGCAGCCGGCCGTCCGGGTCGGGCTCCTCCGCGCGGACGGCCAGCGCGGTGTCCAGCAGTTCCTCCCGCCGCGCCGGGTCCACCCGCAGCAGGACGGTCAGGTGGTCGCCGCCGGAGAGGAACCGCGCGGATCGTTCCCGCCAGATCCGGTCCAGGTCGACCCGGCCGGGTCGCTCCGCCGCCTCGGGGAGTGCCTCGGCGTCGAGGATCCGCGACAGCCGGTAGGTGCGGTCCGCACCGGCCCTGGTGGCCAGCAGGTAGCCCTTGTCGCGTACGGTGACCAGGCCGATGGGGTCCACCGTGCGCCACTCGGGCGCCTGCTCCGCGGCCGCGTAGTGGATGCGCAGCTTGTGCCCGGTGAGCACCGCCCGCCGGACCTCGGGCATCGCGGAGCCGGACACCTCCTCGGTCACCTGGCGGCGCGAGAGCAGGTCGGTCTCCGGGTCGACGAGGAACCGCTGGGCCGCGTCGTTCGCGGTGGCCCGGTGGCCCTCGGGCAGCGCGTCGACGACCTTCCGCATCGCCGAGGCCAGCGCCGAGCCGAGGCCGAACACCAGCTCGCCGCGCCCCGATCCGGCGGTCAGCAGGGCGAGGGCCTCCTCGTGGTTCAGCCCGGTGAGCTCGGTCCGGAAGCCGGGCAGCAACCCGAAGCCGCCGTGCCGGCCGCGTTCGGCGTAGACCGGGACGCCCGCCGCGGACAGCGCCTCGATGTCGCGCAGCACGGTCCGGGTGGAGACCTCCAGCTCACGGGCCAGAGTGTCCGCGGTCAGCCGACCGCGCTGGCGCAGCAACAGCACCAGCGAGACCAACCGGTCGGCGCGCATACGAGGACTGTAGCGAATACATGACCGAGGATGTCGTGATTCGCTGGGAGGCTCGTCCACACGACGTCAGGGCCGGTGGCCACCGGCCCGATGGACGTCCGTACTCCCCATGGATCATGAATCGAACGGAGCTGATGTGACGATGGAACGAACCGCGGTCAACCCGGTGACCTGGTCGGTGGAGATGGGCTTCAACCAGGGTGAGGTCGTCTCCGGGCACACGCGGACGCTGTACATCTCGGGGCAGACCGCGATGAGCGGCGACGGCAGGCCCCTGCACGACGGCGACATGGCGGCGCAGTTGGCGCTGAGCGTCGACAACGTGGAGGCCGTGCTCGGCGAGGCCGGCATGACCCTCGCCGACCTCGTCCGGCTCAATGTCCACACGACCGACGTCGATCTGCTCCTCCAGCACTACGGCGTACTGGCGGCGCGGTTGGGCGCCGCCGGGGTGGCGCCCACCACCACGATGCTCGGGGTGACGCGGCTGGCGATCCCCGGCCAGCTGGTCGAGCTCGAAGGCACCGCCGTCGCCTGACCCGCCCTCGCGGCCCCTCCCCCGTGCCGACTCCACGGGGCTCCACGAGGGCGGGGGCCGTCGCCTGACCGGTGCTCCTGTGCTCCTGTGCTCCTGTGCTCCTGTGCTCCGGAACGGTCCCTGACCGGTTCAGTAGGTGTAGCGGCCGCCCTGGGAAACGACCTTCATACAGCTCTTGTCGTTGTCGGCGGTCTCCGCCTCGACCGAGGTCGGCAGGGCGGTCGGCGCCGGCTGGGCGGCCGCCGGCGCGGTGGCGCCGGGGGCGGTGAAGGACGTCCCGGAGGGCCAGTCGGCGCCGATGACGAGCGTCGGGGACTTGGCGGTACCCGACTCCTTGAGGGCCGTCCCGGGGAGGCCGAGTGCCGTCGCCACCACCTGCGCCTGCGCGAGCTGGCCCTTGCCGTACGTGAGGGACGTGGTGGCCCGGGATCCGGCGCCGCCTGCCGTCGTCGCCTTGGTGAAGCCCGCGGCGACCAGCGCCGCCTTCACGTCGGCCGCCCGGTTGGGGGTGGTGGTGCCGTTCTGGACGACGACGACGGAGTCCCGGCCCGGTCCGGCGTCGGGGGCGGGCGTGGGTGCGGCGGCGGCCGGGGTGGTGGCCGCCGGGGCGGAGGCTCCGGTCGCCGGCGGCGCCCCCTTGCCGTCGAGCGGGACGTCCTGCGCCAGCATCTTCCAGATGTTGTCCGTGTCGGGCTTCTGGAGGATCAGCCGGTTCTCGTCCTTCGGGTCCTCCAGCACGGGGACGGTGAGGCTGGTGGTGCGCTCGGTGGGTATCGACTTGAGCTCGTTGCCGAGGTCGTAGAGCTTCTTGATGTCGGCGAGGCCCTTGTCGACGCTGAGCGACTTCGTCGCCGCCTCGGCCAGCCTCATCAGCGAGCCCGGGTCGGTGAGGGAGCCCTTGCTCTTGAGCTGGCGCATGAGCGAACTCAGGTACATGTGCTGGGCCTGGGCGCGGCCGAGGTCGGAGCCCCACGCGTCGCGGATGCGCAGCCACTGCAGGGCCTGCTCGCCCTGGATGACCGATTCCCCCTTGGGGAGCTTGAGGCCCGTACCGCCGATGCCCGGTATCTGGCGGTCGTACATGTTCATGTTGACGCAGACCGGGACGCCGCCGACCGCGTCGGCCATGGTGACGACGCCGGCGAAGTCGACCATCAGGTAGTGGTCGATCTCCAGTCCGGTCAGCGAGATCCACGTGCCGACGACGCAGCCGGGGCCGCCGCGGGCGAGGGTCTCGTTGATCTGGAGCCGCTTCTGGGCGGGGAAGGTCTGCTTGCCGTCCTCGCTACGGCAGGTCGGCACGGCCAGCATGGTGTCGCGCGGGATGGTGATCATCGAGGCGTTGCTGCGGTCCGCGGAGACGTGCACCAGCATCTGCACATCGGCGAGGCCGGGACGGCCGGAGTCGTCGGCGCCGCCGCCGAGCGCCACGTTGGCGGCCGAGCCCCGGCTGTCGGTGCCGATCACCAGGATGTTCAGCGGCGTCTGGCCGGCGGCGTTCGGCGCGGTCCTGACGCCCTGGGCATCACTGAGGTTGTTGGTGCCGGACCGCAGGTTCGCGTTCAGGTGCTGGTAGTACAGGTACAGACCCCCGCCGCACGCGGCCACGAGCAGCCCCAGCGCCAGGGCGATCACCGTCAACCGGCGCCGCCACCCGCCCTTCCGCCGACGTCGGCGCGTCCGGCCCCGGCCGCCCCGGGGAGCCGCGCCCCGCTGCCCGGGCAGGCCGGGCGAGTCCTCGCGCTCCCCCTCCGGCGGGTGCGCGAGGGACTCGTCGCTCTCGGCAGGTGCCAGGTCGGCACTTCGGGTCATTCATGCCGCCAGTCACTCGCGCCGGATACCGCAGGTCAGTTCGAACAGCATGGGACGTTACCCCCCTCCCCCCGCCGAGTACGAACTTGTTACACACTCAGGACAGTCGGTCGAGGTCGACGGCGGCGCGATCCGTCCGTAACGGTGCTGGGACGGCCGAGGGTTGAGCCGGAGGGCGGACGGGCTACCCTGCCCTGTGACCACCGACCTGCCGCCCCTGCCACCCGCCGTCACCGCCCTGCTGACGGCCGTCGAGGCGCCGCCGCGCCTGATCGCCCACCTCTCGCTGGTCCACGAGGTCGCGGTGACGATCCTGGAGTGGTGCGCCGCCGAGTACCCGGAGGTGGCGATCGACGGCGCAGCCGTCCGGTTCGGCGCCGCCACCCATGACATCGGCAAGGCCGTGCACCGCGAGGAGCTCTCCGCACCCGGCTCGCGGCACGAACCGGCCGGGTACGGGCTGCTGCTGGCGCACGGGGTCGCCGAACGGTCCGCCCGGTTCGCCCGCAGCCACGCGAGCTGGGGCGAACCCGGCGTCAGCGTCGAGGAGTTGCTGGTCAGCCTGGCCGACAAGGCGTGGAAGAACAGCCGGGTCCAGGGCCTGGAGGACCTCGTCGTGGCACGGTTCGCCGAGTCGGGCGGACGCGAACCGTGGGACGTGTTCCTCACCCTGGACGACCTGCTCACCCGGATCGGCGACGACGCCCCCCGCCGCCTCGCCGTCCAGGCCGCCCATTCGGTGACCTCTGTGGCCGGGTGACGGCCGGGGCGCCCGCCCGCGGGTCCTCTCAAGTGTCGAGCGTGTGCCCGGTGGTCGCGTCCACGTGGTCCGGGACCTCGTCGTGGCGATCGCCCACGGTCAGCGTCCCGCCGGGTTCGAACATGAGGATCGCGGCGCCGGTCGGGGCGTACGGCCTGTGCTCCGTGCCCCGGGGGACCGTGAAGACCGCGCCCTGCGGGAGCAGGACCGTCCGCTCCCCGTCGGGCTCGCGCAAGGAGATGTGCAGCTCTCCGTCGAGCACCAGGAAGAACTCGTCGGTGTCCTCGTGCACGTGCCAGATGTGTTCGCCCTCGACCTTGGCGATCCGGACGTCGTAGTCGTTGACGCGCGTGACGATGCGGGGGCTCCACAGGCGGTCGAAGGAGGCCAGGGCCTTGCTCAGGAGGATGGGTCCGTTGCTCATGGACTCATCCTGGGCCGTTTCGCGCGGCCGGGGTGAGTGCTAGGAATGGCATATGGCGAAAGAATCCTCGCACGCACCGGGCTCGGCGGGCGCACACCGGGTCGTCGTGATCGTCGACGAGAACTCGAATCCCTTCGAGCTCGGCTGCGCGACCGAGGTCTTCGGGCTGCGGAGACCGGAGATCGGCCGTGACCTCTACGACTTCGAGCTCTGCTCGCCCGAACCCCGTACCCTGATGCGGGACGGATTCTTCACGCTCACGGGGGTCGCCGGCCTGGAGGCGGCCGAGACGGCGGACACCCTGATCGTCCCCAACCGGCCCAACGTCGAGGCACCCCGCCGCCCCGAGGTGCTGGACGCCGTTCGACGGGCGCACGCGCGCGGCGCGCGCCTGCTCGGCTTCTGCAGCGGCGCCTTCACCATGGCCGAGGCCGGGGTCCTCGACGGGCGCCGGGCCACCGCGCACTGGCAGTGGGCGGACGACTTCCGGGCCCGGTTCCCCTCCGTCCACCTCGAACCGGACGTGCTGTTCGTGGACGACGGTGACATCCTCACCGCCGCGGGGAGTGCGGCCGCGCTCGATCTCGGGCTGCACGTGGTCCGCCGCGATCACGGCGCCGAGGTCGCCAGCTCGGTGAGCCGGCGGTTGGTCTTCGCGGCGCACCGGGACGGCGGGCAGCGGCAGTTCGTGGAGCGCCCCGTACCCGACCTGCCGGACGAGTCCCTCGCGCCCGTCCTGGCCTGGGCCCAGGAACAGCTGGACGCACCGCTCACCGTCGCCGATCTGGCGGCGCGGGCCGCGGTCAGCCCGGCGACGCTCCATCGCCGCTTCCGGGCGCAACTGGGAACGACCCCGTTGGCGTGGCTCACGGGGGAACGGCTCTCCCTGGCATGCCGGTTGATCGAGCGGGGTGAGTCCCGCCTGGAGATGGTCGCACGCCGCAGCGGGCTCGGCACCGCCGCCAATCTGCGCGCGCTGATGCGCCGCGAGACGGGCATCACTCCGTCGGCATACCGGCGGCGGTTCGGGCCGGAGGTGAACTGACGGCACGCGGGGAGTCTCCTCCGCCGCGGCACAGGCGGTACGCGGGCCGGGGCCTCGCCGCGGCCGCGCATCGGCCCGGCAGCCGACGGACGGTCAGCGGCCCTGGCCGTTGCCGTTGAAGAAGAAGATGCGGGTCCGCTTCCCGTCGTAGCCGCGAGGCGCGATCGAGTTCCGGTCACCGGGGGTCCGGTCGGCCACCAGGCGGTTGAGGAACCGGGTGAACCGCTCCCACCGCGTGTAGACGGCCGGCGTCGGCGGGAGGCTCGGCTCGTTCGCCGGGCGTACGTAGTGCTCCCGGGCCGTCCCGTTCTCGTCCGCGGAATCGTGCTGCACCGAACCCTCCCCTGACAGCGACCATACTCTCCGAGAGCCCATTGTCACGCTGTACGAACCAGTTGTCACGTCCCAGGAGCACCACCCGCTGCACCGGCGCCGGGGCCCGCACCGAGGGCGGGCGCCGGCGCCGTCGGCCTCCGTCAGTCGACGGTGACGAGACGCTTGGTGGCGCGCGTCAGGGCGACGTACAGGTCCCGCTCGCCGCAGGGGCGGGCGGCGGTGATCTCGTCGGGCGCGGCCACCAGGACCGTGTCGAACTCCAGGCCGCGCGCCTGCGAGGCGGGCACGACGGACGCCCGGTCGGGGACCCCGGCCTCGGTCAGCTCCGCCACCCGGGCGTCGGCGCAGACCACCGCGCGCAGGTCGTCCGGGTGCGCCTCGGCCTGCGCCGCCAGCTCCGCGACGACGGCGTCGACGAGGCCGCGGGGGTGGGCGGTGACCGAGCGGGGCACGTCGCCGTGGCGGATGGCCGTGCCGGGCTGCTGGTCGGGGGCGATCCGGGCGAGCAGCTCCCGGGTGGTGGCGAGGATCTCCTCGGTGGTGCGGTAGCTGACGGTCAGGGTGTGCAGGGCGAAGCGGGTGCCCAGGTGCGGGCCGAGGGCCTCGCCCCAGGTACGGGCGGTGGCGGCCGGGCCGGCCTGCGCGAAGTCGCCGACCAGGGTCATCGAGCGGGCCGGGCAGCGGCGTACGACCATGCGCCACTGCATGGCGCTCAGCTCCTGGGCCTCGTCGACGACGACGTGGCCGAAGACGCGCGCCGGCGGGCCGTCGGTCAGCGCGGCGGCCTCGTCCAGCAGCGGCACGTCGGCGGCGGTCCACGGTTCGTCCGCCGTCCGCAGCAGCGACTCGCGGTCATCGGCCGTCAACGACGGGTGGTGGGCGGCGAGGGCGTCGGCGTCGGCGAGCAGGGCGTGGACGACGGCGGCCGCGGTCAGGTGCGGCCACAGCCCCTCGACGGCCCGGTCGAGCTGGGTGCTGCCGGCGAGTTCGGCGCGGACGGTCTCCAGGTCGACCTCCTCGGCCGCGTGGGCGCCGGCCCGGTCGTCGCCGTCGAAGCCCAGGTTGCGCAGGTCGGCGCCGGTGAACCGGTCGAGGTCGAGGCCGGTGGCGAGGGTGACCTCGGCGTCGATGCGCTCCAGTGCCTCGACGGTGCCGCGCGCCACCGCGTCGGTGAGCGCGTCGACCAGCAGTTCCTTGAACACCTCGCGTGCCGCGTTGTGGGCCAGGCCGCTGCGGACGGCCTCGTCCCGGGCCACCTCGACCTCCTTCGGGTCCAGCCGGATCCACTCCTGGCCCATCCGTACGGCGAGGTCGCCGTCCGGCGCCTGGAACGAGCGCACCAGACCGGCCAGGGCCTCCGCCATCGGGGCGCCGCCCTTGAGGCGGGCCGCCCCGGCCGGCCCGGCGGCCCCGGCCGGCACCCCGGCGAGGTCCTCGGTGGTCGCGAGGACCACGTCGTTCTCGCCGAGCGAGGGCAGCACCCGGGAGATGTAGTCGAGGAAGCGGGTGTTCGGCCCGAGGACCAGCACCCCGTGCTCGGCCGCCCGGGGGAAGGCGTAGAGCACGTACGCCGCGCGGTGCAGGGCGACCACGGTCTTGCCCGTGCCCGGGCCGCCCTGTACCACGCTCACCCCGCGGTGCGGGGAGCGCACGATCGCGTCCTGCTCCGCCTGGAGGGTGGACACCGCCGCGCCCATCCGGCCGGTGCGCCGGGCCTCCAGCGCCGCGAGCAGCGGGCTGTCGCCGATCACGTCACCGGCGTCGGGCTCGGAGCCGTCCAGGATCTCGTCCCGGACCTCGCGCACCGTACGGCCCTCCAGGCGCAGGTGGCGGCGTCGGCGCAGGCCCATGGGGTGCGCGGCGGTGGCCGTGTAGAAGGGGCGGGCGGCGTCGGCGCGCCAGTCCACGAGCAGGGGCAGCTCGCGGTCCTCGGTGTGCAGGCCGAGCCGTCCGATGTGCAGGGCGGTACCGTCGGTGTGGTCGATCCGGCCGAAGCAGAGGCCGTGTTCGGCCCCTTCCAGGGCGTGCAGCCGGCGGTTCAGGTTCCCGACGGCGGCGTCGCGCGCGTGCGCACCGCCGGCCTCCTCGGCGGGTGCGCGCAGGACGCGCTTCAGCTCCTGCCGGATTCCGGTGAGTTGCCGGTCGAGCAGCTCGTGGACGGCGGACACGTGGGCCTGTTCCGCTGCGGCCTGGTCGGTACGACCGGTGTCGACCTGCGACAAGGGGAGCTCCTCGGGACGTGGTGATTCGTGTGCTCCCTGAAGACGGATCAGACCGTGGCGGGGTTCCTGGTGGAGCCGTCCTTCTCCGAGGCGGCCGCGATCGGCGCGACACCTCGGCCGGACCGCGCCGGGGCCCGGTCCCGACGACGCCGAGGCCGGGCACGTGTGCGGCTGTACCGGGGGACGGCTGAACGGCGGCCGCGGGTCAGGCGCCGTCGGGGAGCGGGGCGGCGGGGCTGACGAGGCCGGCGGCGCGCAGGTCGGTCCAGAAGGCGGCGGGAACGGGCTCGTGGAGGGCGGCGGTGTCCTCGGCGATGCGACTGGGGCGGGTGGCGCCGGGGATGACGGCGGCGGCCACCGGGTGGGCGAGGGAGAACTGCAGGGCGGCGGCCTTGATGGAGACGCCGTGCCGCTCGGTGAGGGCCTTGAGCCTGCCGACGCGCTCGATGATGTGCGGCGGGGCCTGCTGGTACTCGAAGTGGGTGCCGCCGGCGAGGATGCCGGAGCTGTAGGGGCCGCCGACGACCATGCTGACGTCCTGCTCCTGGGCCATCGGGAGCAGGCGCTGGAGGGCGTGCTCGTGGTCGAGGAGGGTGTAGCGGCCGGCGAGCAGGAAGGCGTCGGGGCGCGGCTCGTCGAGGGCGAGGGTGAGCTCGATGGGTTCGGTGCGGTTGACGCCCAGGCCCCAGGCCTTGATGACGCCCTCCTCGCGCAGCCGGGTCAGGACGCGGAAGGCGCCGGTACGGGCCTCCTCGAACTTCTCCAGCCAGGCGTCGCCGTGGAAGTCCTGGGCGATGTCGTGGACCCAGACGATGTCGAGGCGGTCGGTGCCGAGGCGCGCGAGGCTGTCCTCGATGGAGCGTTCGGTGGCCTCGGCGGTCCACTCGTGGACGATCTTGTTGGGGTTGCCGTGTTCGAACAGGCCGCCCTTCTCGCCGAGGTCGCGGGCGGCGGTCTCGTGCTCGTCGAGGATGACGCGGCCGACCTTGGTGGACAGGACGTAGGAGTCGCGGGGCCTGGTGGCGAGCACCCGGCCCAGGCGCTCCTCCGCGAGGCCGGCGCCGTAGAAGGGGGCGGTGTCGTAGAAGCGGATGCCGTGCTCCCAGGCGGCCTCGACGGTGGCGTGGGCCTCCTCGTCGGGGATCGCGCGGAACATGTTGCCGAGCGGGGCGGTGCCGAAGCCGAGCCGGCCGGGGAGGAGTGCGGTGATGGACATGGGGGTGCCTCTGCGGGGTGCGGGGGTGGGATGCCCGTGAACGCGGCGGCCCGGTCGGCCGAGGGCCCGTCCACGGAGAAGGTGTAACCGCGTCGCCTGAGCTCCATGCTTCGATGCAGACGCGCCTTACACGTGAAGACAATAGTTGCTTGCGCGGGCTATTTCAAGCGACACCTCGCCCCGGACCACGCCCTCGCCCGGTCGGCGGCGATCGTGGGCGACCCCTGGACGATGCTCATCGTGCGCGACGTCGCGCTCGGCCTCCACCGCTTCGACGAGCTCCAGCGCGATCTCGGCGTGGCCACCAATGTGCTGAGCCAGCGGCTGGAACGGCTGGTGGACGCCGGGGTGCTGCGCCGCGAGCCGTACGCGCGGGGGCCGGAGCGGTACGAGTACCGGCTGACCGCCAAGGGGCGGGACCTGGTGCCCGTCCTGCTCGCGCTGACCGCGTGGGGTGACCGCTGGGAGGCCGGCGAGGCGGGCCCGCCGCTGGTCGTCCGGCACCACGGCTGCGGCCACCGGACCCGGGCGGAGGTGACCTGCGCCGCGTGCGGCGCCGAGCTGACCGCCGACCGGGTCGACTACCTGCCCGGCCCGGGCGGGCGCCGGGACCGGGGCACCGCGCTCATCCCCACCGTCCTCACGGCGCCGGACGAGGGGCCGGACGGGAGGCCGCCCGGGGGCGACGGGTCGTGAACGGACGGCCCGGATTGTGCCACGCCGGCCGCGTCGGCGCCGCCCGGGCGCGGCGCTGAGGAATCCGGGGGCGCGCTCGATACTGGAGGTATGAAAGAGAAGACCACGCCCGCGGACCGCCATTCCAAGCTCACGGTCCGCGGCCAGGAGGTCCGCATCCGCACCATAGGGATCGCGATCCTCGGGGTCCTGGCCGTCTGGTTCATCGCGGTCAACACCGATTCGGTGGAGATCCAGCTCTGGATCGCGAGCGTCACGCTTCCGCTCTGGGTCGTGCTCGCCGTCACGCTGGTCGTCGGTGCGGCCATCGGCTGGCTGCTGGCGCGGCGGCGGGCGGGGAGGTGACGCCTGGCCGGGGCGCCGCCGCGCCGGTGCCCGGACGCCCCCGACGGCGGCGCCCGCCGGTCAGAAGGTGATCGTCCGCCCCTCCGCCGCGGCCTGGTTCGCGGTGTAGGAGACGCCGTGGACCTTGAGCCCGTCGGGGTCGCAGAGGGTGATCGTCCCGCCGCGGTTGCCGAGTTGGAAGCCGTTGCCGCCGGCCACCGTGATCGTGGTGCCCGGCTGCAGCGGGCCGGGCGGCAGGGGGAGCGGATGCCGCTGCTGGTCGACCAGTCGCCAGCCGCCGAGCTCCACGGCGGCGGCGGAGGCGTTGAGCAGGGTCACCGTCTCGGCCTCCGGCGCCGGTCCGACCGGGTTGACGAGCGCGGCGACGATCCGCAGCGGCGCCTCGTGGTCGGTGGTCCGCCCCGGCGCGCCGGGGAGCGCGTGGCCGTGGTCGTCGGTGTGCCACTTCTGGGACTGGAAGGCGAGGAACACCGCGACCCAGCGGCCCTCGGCGGGCAGGTGGAAGAGCAGGCCGCCGTCCTGCCAGATCCCGTCCTGCGGGCGGAACTCGGCGCTGTTGCCCTGGTTCATGTGGATGTCGTGCACACCGTCGGCCGGACGGAAGCCGAAGTCGCGGTCCCGCTCGTTCGGCTTGGGGCCGAAGCGCTCGCCGAAGACGTAGAGACCGGTGTCCTGGTCCGCGATGGCCCGTTGCACGTAGTGGTCGAACAGGTCGGAGAGGTCGTTGTCGACACCGGGCAGGTCCGGCGGGAGGATCCGCATGGACGCGGGGTCGAAGAGGTTCCCGCGGATGTAGTCGAGCGCCGCGCCGCCCGCCTGCCGGGGCAGTTCCTTCCACCCGCTGCCCGTCGGCGGGAGCAGCCCCGTGAGCGGATGACGGAAGTCGTCCACCACGATGTACATCAGCTCGTGCGGCGCCACCTTCGAGCGGACGTTGACGGCCGCCCGGTACTCGGTCCCGCTGTCGTCGCGGAGGTGGAGCTCGTAGTGGGGCGTGTCGGCACCTCCCTCGCGGTGCCGGTCGACGGCCCGGGCGGCCAGTACTCCGTAGTTCCTCAGGGGCATGGGTCATCCTCCACAGCGCTCGGTCAGCCGGATCGGCCCCGGCGTCGCCGGCGTCGGGCCGCCGCGCACCCGGGCCGTCGACCACCATCGCAACCGGTCCGCGCGTGGCGGAAGCCGCCGACCGGAGGAATCACGGGCGGGCCGCCCTCCCGGTGGTGCGCATCCGCACCACCGTTCGGGTTCCCCGCGTGGCGGGCCTCCGCAGCACGGCCGGACGATCCGGGTGAGGTGGTGCCGGTGCCTGCGGTCTGCCCGGCGCGCGGTGCTGGAGTGCGCCCCGGTCCGTACGTCCGTGCGCCGGGCGCGGGACTGTCACGCCCCTGGGCGGGGCGCACTCCGCTCTGGGACCGTTGCGCGAACGGTCCGTCACCGCGGGCCGTCGGCGACGGAAGTGGGGACACATGGCACGACGCTGGCTGGTGACGGGCTGCTCGTCCGGGCTGGGACACGCACTGGCGGCCGCGGCGGCCGCCGCCGGCGACACCGTGCTCGCCACGGCCCGCCGCCCCGGGGCACTGGACGGCCTGGTCCGCGCCCACGGTGACCGGGTGGTGCCGATCACCCTCGACGTCCGCGACCCCGCGCAGTGCGAGGCCGCCCTCGACACCGCCGCTCAGCGGCTCGGCGGGCTGGACGTCCTGGTCAACAACGCCGGCAACGGCGTGTTCGGCACCGTGGAGGAGGTCGCCGACGGTGAACTGCGCGACCAGCTGGAGACCCTGGTGGTCGGCCCCTGGCGGCTGGCCCGCCTGGCCCTGCCGCTGATGCGCGCCCAGGGCGGGGGCGACGTCCTCAACGTCTCCTCCATCGCCGGCCGGATGGCCTTCCCCGGCCTGGCCGCCTACGTCACCGGCAAGTACGCCCTGGAGGGCATGACCCAGGCGCTCGCCGCCGAGGCCGCCCCCTTCGGCATCCGCGTCACGGCCCTCGAACCGGCCGGCTACGCCACCCGCTACGGCAGCTCGGTCACCGACGCCGCCGCCCGCTCGCCGCTGTACGCCCCGGCCACCGACCCGGTACGCGGCCAGCTCGCGGTGATGGCCGACGACCCGGCCAACGGCCGACCGGAGGACTTCGCCCGCCAGGTGCTGCGGATCGTCGCCACCCCGGGCCCGCTCCCCGTGCGCATCCCGATCGGGCCGGGCAGCCACACCTACGTCGAGGCGGCGCACCACGCGGCCGGCAGCGAGCTCGCCGCGGCCCGCGCCCTCGTCGACGACCCCGCCTGATCCGGGGGGGACGAGCC
>NZ_JBSGFD010000037.1:0-55232 GCF_053603215.1 Kitasatospora sp. NPDC004240
AGGTTGAACCGCGCGGCCCCATCGAGACCGAAGCAGCCCGCCGCCTCGCCGACGACCTCAAGAACCAGTAATCATCCGATTACCCAACACTTTCTCAGGCGGCCCGGTACACCGTGCGGCCGCGGACCACCGTGCGCAGGCAGGTGGGCAGCGGACGGCCGGGGGTGAGGTCCGGCAGGCCGGGGGTGCCGGAGCGCGGGTCGGTGGACCAGCCCGCCACCCGGCTGTCCGGGGCCTGGACGACCAGCTCCTCGGCCGCCCAGATCGCGTAGCTGGCCACCGCGCCGGGCACCAGCACGCCGTCCTGGTCGCGGCCCAGCGCCCGCCAGCCGCCGCGGGTGTGCGCGGTGAACGCGGCCCGGACCGAGATCCGGTGCTCGGGGGTGCGGTGGAAGGCGGCGGCCCGGACGGTGCCCCAGGGGTCGAGCGGGGTGACCGGGGCGTCGGAGCCGAAGGCGAGCGGCACACCGGCCCGCAGCAGCGCGGCGAACGGGTTGAGCCCGGCGGCCCGCCCGGCGCCGAGGCGCTGGACGTACATGCCGTCGGGGCCGCCCCAGGTGGCGTCGAAGGCGGGCTGCACGGAGGCGGTCAGGCCCAGCTCGGCGAAGGCCGCGATGGCCTTGTCGTCCATCGCCTCGGCGTGCTCGACCCGGTGGCGCAGCGCCCGTACCCGGGCCGCGCCGACCCGCTCCCCCGCCGCCCGGACGCCCTCGATCACGGCGGTCACGGCGGCGTCGCCGATCGCGTGGAACCCGGCCTGCAGCCCGGCCTCGGTGCAGGCGGCCACGTGGTCGGCGATCTGCTCGGCGCTCAGGTAGGAGGTGCCGGTGTGGTCGGCGTCGGCGTACGGGGCGTGCAGGCAGGCGGTGTGCGAGCCGATCGCGCCGTCGACGAACAGGTCACCGCCGGCGCCGACCGCGCCGAGCCGGGCGGCGGTCTCCGTGCCGGTGCGCCCGGCGCCACCCGACTCGCCCCAGTAGCCGAAGACTTCGGGCAGGTCGCCGTCGGCGGCGAGGTCCAGCAGGGCGGCCAGATCCTGCTCGGAGGAGATCTCGGGGCCGGCGCACTCGTGGACGGAGCCGATGCCCAGCTCGGCGGCCCGGACCAGGGCGGCGCGCTGGGCGCGGCGGCGCTGCTCGGGGGTGAGCCCGGCGAGCGCGGTCCTGCGCACCGCGTGGTGGGCGTCGCGGGACAGCGGGCCCTCGGGGTGGAAGCCGGGCCGGTCGGCGAGGCCCTCGGTGAGGGCGCGCAGCGCGCTGGTGGCGAGCGCGGAGTGCACATCGGTGCGGGACAGGTACAGCGCGGCGCCGCGGGCGGCCCCGTCCAGCTCGGCGAGGGTGGGCGGACGGCCCTCGGGCCAGCCGGTCTGGTCCCAGCCGTGGCCGATGAGGACGCCGCCGGGCTCCTGGGCGTCGACGAAGGCGGTGATCCGGGCCAGGGTGTCGGCGAGGGAGGGGCTGCCGGTGAGGTCCAGACCGGTGAGCGCCAGCCCGGTGGAGGTGGCGTGCACGTGGGCGTCCACGAAGGCGGGGGTGACCAGCGCGCCGTCCAGCTCGACGATCTCGTCCGCGACGCCGGTGTACGCCTCGGCGGCGCCGTCACTGCCGACCCAGGCGACGTGCTCGCCCTCGACGAGCATGGCGGTGGCGAACGGGTCGGCGGGGCTGTAGACGTCGCCGCCGCGCAGCAGCACGGTGCGGGGGCCCCTCCTGTCCGAGGGCGGGCAAGGAGGGAAGGTGCGTTCGGTCATGGCGACTAGTCTGCACCCCCGGCGGCTCGCGTCCGCACCCCCGTCGGTCGTGGTCAGAGCTTCGGGGGGCGGGCTTCGTACGGGGTGGAGAGGACGACGGTGGTGCGGGTGGAGACTCCGGCGGCGCTGCGGATGCGGGCGAGGAGGTCCTCCAGGTCGCCGGGGGCGCCGACCCGGACCTTGAGGATGTAGTTCTCGTCGCCGGCGACGCTGTGGCAGGCCTCGATCTCGGGCAGGCCGGCCAGGCGCTCGGGGGTGTCGTCGGGTGCGCTGGGGTCGAAGGGCTTGACCGAGATGAACGCGGTCAGCGCCAGGTCGACCGCGTCCGGGTCGATGATGGCGGTGTAGCCGCGGATCACCCCGCGCTGCTCCAGGCGCCGCACCCGCTGGTGCACCGCCGAGGTGGACAGGCCGGTGGCCTTGCCCAGGTCCGTGTAGCTCATCCGCCCGTCCTCTAGGAGCAGCTGGACGATGCGCTGGTCGAGATCCTCCACAAGGCGCAAACCTACCCGGTCGGGGGCGCACCTCGGCACGCGCGCGGGGTGAACGGCGCCCGGCGGGCATGTGCCCGGGGCAATGTGGCGAAGGACACACCCCGTGCATCACGGTACGGCGGAGCGCAGGGTTATGTATCCGCAGTTCAGGGAAGTGCTGGTTGTGGCCCTGGCCGACCCGGCCGGGCCCGATCCGAGGGGGATCACCATGCCTGCTACTGACCGGCGTTCGCTGAGCGCCGACGACGTTCACGATACGGCCGACCGCGAGGACCTCGCGGTCGCCCACGACCGGCTGCCGGGGGTCGACCCCGGCGAGGCCGACACCTGGGAGATCGTCCGGGTGCACTGCCCCGCCTGCCGCCGTCCGATCGCCCTGGTGGGCGACGAGGAGCGGCTGCCGCAGCACGCGGTGCTGCGCACCGCCTGGCACCCCTTCTCCCCCACCGTCTGCCCGGGCTCCGGCGCGCCGACCGACGACCTCACCGAGGTGGACCTCCCGGACGACGCCGACGCCCCCGGCCTGGAGGCGCTGCTCGCGCTGCCGGCCGAACTCGACTGGCGCACCCAGCCGTTCTCCCACGCGGTGGCGCACCGCCCGGTCCGGGCGACGCCCGCCGCGGCGCTCCCCGTCGTGCCGGAGCAGCGCTCCCGGGCCCGGCTGGCCCGCCGCTGACCCGTCCGCGAACGCGAACCGCCGGGCGTCACTCCGCACCCTGGAGTGACGCCCGGCGGTGGTTCCCGGGGCCGCGGCCCGACCGTGGCCGGCCGGTGGCCGGCGGTCAGCCCTTGGTGAGGTGACGGCCGATCACCAGGCGCTGGATCTGGTTGGTTCCCTCGACGATCTGCAGCACCTTGGCCTCGCGCATGTAGCGCTCGGCCGGGAAGTCCTGGGTGTAGCCGTAGCCGCCGAGGACCTGGACGGCGTCGGTGGTGACCTTCATCGCGGTGTCCGTGCAGAACAGCTTGGCCATCGCCGCCTCCTTGGAGAACGACAGCCCGGCGTCGCGGCGGCGGGCGGCGGCCAGGTAGAGCGCGCGGCCGGCCTCGATCTGGGTGGCCATGTCGGCGAGCATGAAGGACAGGCCCTGGAAGTCGGCGATCGGCCGGCCGAACTGGCGGCGGGTGCCGGCGTACTCCACGGCGAGGTCCAGCGCGGCCTGGGCGACGCCGATCGCGCAGGCGGCGATGCCGAGGCGGCCGGAGTCGAGGGCGCCGAGGGCGATCTGGAAGCCCTGGCCCTCGCTGCCGATCAGCCGCTCGCGGGGGACCCGGGCGCCGTCGAAGTGCAGCTGGGCGGTCGGCGAGGAGCGCATGCCCATCTTGTGCTCCGGCGGGGCGGCCGACAGGCCGGCCTGGTCGCCGGGCACCAGCAGGCAGCTGATGCCGCGCGCGCCGTCCTCGCCGGTGCGCACCAGGGCGCTGTAGAAGTCGGCCTGCCCGCCGTGGGTGATCCAGGCCTTGGTGCCGCTGACGACGTAGTCCTCGCCGTCCAGGTCGGCGCGGGTGCGCAGGGCGGCGGCGTCGGAGCCGGACTGCGGCTCGGAGAGGCAGTACGCGCCGAGCTGGTCGCCGGAGAGCATGCCGGGCAGCCAGCGGTCGCGCTGCTCGTCGGTGCCGTAGGTGGCGAGCGCGTGGCAGGACAGGGTGTGCACGGAGACGCCGAGGCCGACCGCGAGCCAGCCGCCGGCGAGCTCCTCCAGGACCTGCAGGTAGACCTCGTAGGGCTGCTCGCCGCCGCCGTGCTTCTCGTCGTACGGGAGGGACAGCAGGCCGGCCTGGCCGAGGGTGCGGAAGGCCTCGCGGGGGAAGCGGCCGGCGGCCTCGTCCTCGGCCGCGCGGGGCTGGAGCTCGCGCTGGACGAGGTCCCGGGTCAGGCTCAGGAGTTCCCGGGCCTCCTCGCTCGGCAGCTGGCGGTCCACGGCTTTCGCGGGTGCGGGAGTCATGGCGGCTGGTCGCCTCTCGATCGGGCGCCGGGCCCCGGTGTGGCGGGCGCGGCGCGGCTGTGGCAGGTCGGCCCGACCGGCACCGGATTGCGGTGAACGGCCGTTCACAGGCGTGGCGAAGTGAGTATGCCCGATCGGGGCGCGTCCGTCACGACCTGCGGGGAATCACTGTCCGTAGTGGAGTGCGCGCCCCCGTACAGTGGCCGGTGTGGCTGCTTCCCCTTCGCCGTACGAGCACTCCGGCTTCCCCGACGGGTCCGGGCCCGGGTACGGGTCCGCCGTCGGGTCCCGCGACGGGTACTCCCGGGGGCGTTCCGGCGACCGTCCGGCCGTGGCCCTGAGCCGGCTGGCCGGGGAGCTGCGGGCCCTGGCGCCGTCCTGCGGGCCGGTGCGGCTGGTCGCGGTGGACGGGCACGCGGGCTCGGGCAAGACCACCTTCGCGGGCCGGCTGGCGGCCGCGCTCGGGGGCGCCCCGGTCGTGCACCTGGACGACCTGGCGACCCACGCCGAGCCCTTCGACTGGACGGGGCGCCTGCGCTCCCAGGTGCTGGAGCCGCTGGCGGCCGGGCGGGACGCCGAGTACCGGGTCTACGACTGGACGCGGCGGCGGTTCGACGCGTCCGCGCCGGTGCCGGCGGCGCCGGTGGTGCTGGTGGAGGGCGTCGGGGCGGGACGGCGGGCGGTGCGGCCGTGGCTGGCGCGGCTGATCTGGATGGAGCTCGGCGCCGAGGACGCCCGGCGGCGCGGCGAGGAGCGGGACGGGCCGGAGCTGGCCGAGTTCTGGGAGGGCTGGGCGCGGGCGGAGGCGGCGCACTTCGCGGCCGACCCGAGCCGTCCGTACGCCGTCACCCGGGTCGACGGGGTGACCGGACGGATCGCCTCCGGTACCGTCGGTGAACCTTCAACAAGCCCTTGACCTGCAGTATCGACACGAATTAGGTTTACCTGCGTTGCCGGATCGTTTGATCCCGCAACCATTGACGCGGCACCTCCGGCTTGTTCCCCCGTGAGCCGGAGGTGCCGCCTCTCCTCCCCCGCGCCCCCGCGCACGGCCGCGCCGGATCGGCACGACGACTCCGCGACGCCCGACCGGCTCCTCCGCGAGGCCGGCCGCGGTACCCGGCGGTAGCCCAACCACCGTGCGCCGGATCGGATTTGACCTGGCGCTGCACCCTTCCGGATCAGCCTCGCCCCGGTACGATTCCTCGCAGGCGCATCTGCGCCCGGGGGGCTCTCGACCATCGGCCGGCTCCGTACGGACCCCTGGTCCCGGCAGAGTGGCCGCGGGCGGGCCCCGATGCACACCGCGGGGGGCGTGAGTGACGACGGTGGACGGTTCCGACAGCGACGACGCGGGCGGCCAGAGCATCAACCGGCTCGCCGACCGCGCCTGGCTGCGCGCCATGGACGCCTACACGGCGGGGGCGTACGCCCGCGCCGAGGAGGAGTTCCGCGCGGCCGTCCGGCTGGACCCGGGGATGGCCGACGCCTGGCTCGGCCTGCACGCGCTGCGCAGCGACACCTCGGGCGCGCTGCTCGCGATGCACCGCCACCAGAAACGTTTCGGCGAGCAGCGCAGACGTCACCGACGGCCCCTCAGCTCCTGGTACTGGCTGGGCTGGTGGGTGCAGCCGGTGCTGGAGGACTCCCGCGACCTCGCCCTGGCGCACGCCTCGCACTGGCTGGACGGGCGCCACCTGACCGAGCTCGACCAGGCCCTCCAGCAGTGCCCGCCGCCCGCCGAGGACCCCTCGGTACGCTTCCTGCACGCCTGCCGCTCCTACCTGGTCAAGGACTGGGAGCAGCTGATCCGGGACACCGACCGGCTGCTCGACGACCCGCTGCTGGGCATCGAGGCCGGGCTGTTCGCCGGAATGGCCCGGGTCCGGCTCGACATGTGCGCCCAGGCCCAGGCCCCGCTGGCCGCCTCGCTGGCCCGCTGCCGCTCCGAGCAGCCGCAGCGCAAGGAGCTGCGCTACTGGCTGGCCCGTGCCTACGAGGGCGCCGGACGCAGCGCCGCCGCGCTGCCGCTGTACCGGGCGGTGCACCGGGCCGACCCGCAGTTCATGGACACCGCGGCGCGGCTGGCCGCGATCTCCGCCGAGGACGCCCTCGGGGACGCCCTGCTGGACCTCTCCGCGGGCGGCCGCGAGGGCGCCGGGCCGGCGGGCGGGCCGGACGACCTGCTGGACGACGCCTACGACGTGGCCGGCCCGGGGGCGTACCCGCTCGACCCCGCGCCGTACCCGCAGCCGCTGGCCGAGGCCCTGGAGACCACCGAGACCCTGGAGGCCGTCGAGGTGCTCGGGACCGCCGAGGTGCTCGGGACCGCCGAGAGCGCGCCCGGCGACGGCGCGGAGGAGGCCCTGGAGGGGACGGCCCCGCAGAGCGCCGGCGAGCGCACCGGCACCGGCACCGCCGCCAAACCGGCCGGCGCCCTGCCGCTGCCGGTGGCCTTACGGGCCGAGGCGGCCGCCGGGGCGCTGCCCGCACCGACGGCCGGATCACCGCTCGGGCAGCGCGAGCTGGACGCGGCGCTGGCCGAGCTCTCGCTGATGGTGGGCCTGGAGCCGGTGAAGCGGCAGGTGCGGGCGCTCTCCGCGCAGCTGCGGATGTCCCGACTACGGGCCGAGCAGGGCCTGCCGGTGCAACCGCCCAAGCGCCACTTCGTCTTCTCCGGGCCCTCCGGGACCGGCAAGACCACCGTGGCCCGGATCCTCGGCCGGGTCTTCCACGCCCTCGGACTGCTCTCCGGCGACCACCTGGTCGAGGCGCAGCGCGCCGACCTGGTGGGCGAGTTCCTCGGCCAGACCGCGGTGAAGGCCAACGAGCTGATCGACTCCGCGCTGGACGGCGTACTCTTCATCGACGAGGCGTACAGCCTCTCCAACTCCGGCTACAGCAAGGGCGACGCCTACGGCGACGAGGCCCTGCAGGTGCTGCTGAAACGCGCCGAGGACAACCGGGACCGGCTGGTGGTGATCCTGGCCGGCTACCCCGAGGGCATGAACCGGCTGCTCGCGACCAACCCCGGCCTCAACTCCCGCTTCACCACCCGGGTGGACTTCCCCAGCTACCGGCCCGGCGAGCTGACCGCGATCGGCGCGGCCCTCGCCGGGCGCGACGGCGACGGCTGGGACGAGGACGCGGCCGAGGAGCTGGCCAGCATCTGCACCCACGTGGTCCGCGAGGGCTGGATCGACGAGCTCGGCAACGGCCGCTTCATCCGCACCCTGTACGAGAAGTCCTGCGCCTACCGCGACCTGCGGCTCTCGCTGCTGCGCCAGCCGCCGGGCCGCGAGGACCTGGCCACCCTGCGGCTGCCGGACCTGGTCCAGGCGTACGGCGAGCTGATCGACGGCCGGGGCTGAGCGCGGGGCCCGTGGTCGGACACGCTGGAGGGGTCGCTCAGGCCGCGGCCGGGCGGTGGTCGGGGTCGTGCACCTCGCCGACCAGCTCCTCCACCACGTCCTCCAGCATGGCCACGCCCAGTGTGCGGCCCTCCGGGTCGAGCACGGCGGCCAGGTGGCAGGCGGCCCCGCGCATCGCGCCCAGGGCGTCGTCCAGCGGCAGGGTGCCGCGCAGCACGGTGATCGGCCGCCACAGCCGCGCCGGGACCGGCTCGGCCCGGTCCTCGACGTCCAGGATGTCCTTGAGGTGCAGGTAGCCCAGGTAGCCGTGGACGGCCGGGTCGCCGTCGGTGACCGGGAACCGCGAGAAGCCGGTGCGCAGGGCCAGTTCCTCGATCTGCGCGGCGGTGACCGAGGTGTCCACGGTGACCAGTTGCTCGGGGCGCAGCAGCACGTCGGTGACCGGGCGGCGGCCGAGCTCCAGGGCGTCCTCCAGGCGTTCCTGGCGCCCCTCGTCCAGCAGCCCGGCGTCGCGCGAGTCGGCGAGCAGGTACATCAGCTGCTCGGTGGTGGCGACCGACTCCACCTCGTCCCTGCTCTCGACCTTGAACAGTCTCAGCACGCCGTTGGCGGAGGCGTTCAGCAGCCGGATCGCCGGCGCCAGCCGGCGGGCCAGCCGGTCCAGCGGCGGGCCCAGCCAGAGCGCGGCCTTCTCCGGGCCGGCCAGGGCCATGTTCTTGGGCACCATCTCGCCCATCACCATGTGCAGGAAGACCACCACGGCCAGCGCGATCCCGTACGACAGCGGGTGCATCAGGCCGGCGGGCACGCCGAGCGCGTGGAACGGGCCCTCCAGCAGGTCGGCGATGGTCGGCTCGGCGAGCGCGCCCAGGCCCAGCGAGCAGACGGTGATGCCGAGCTGGGCGGCGGCGAGCATCGCGGAGACGTTGGTCAGCGCGTGCAGCACCGTCCGGGCGCGGCGGTTGCCGGCCTCGGCGAGCGGCTCGATCTGACTGCGCCGCACCGAGACGACGGCGAACTCGGCACCGACGAAGAAGGCGTTGCCGAGCAGCAGCAGGATCGCGGCGGCCAGCTGGAGCACGGTGGTCATCGGGCCCCGCCCCCCTCACGGCCGCTCCGGTCGCGGCGGCTCCGCGCACGACCGGCCCGCTCACGGCCGGTACGGTCACGGCCGGCGCGGTCGCCGTCGCTCCGGTCGCCGCCGGTGCGCTCGACGCGGACCCGGCTGGTGCGGTGGCGTTCGACCGCCTCCACGGTGAACCGCCAGCCGGGCAGCTCCGCCTGCTCGCCGGGGGCCGGCAGCCTTCCGAGCAGGCCGGCGACCAGCCCGGCCAGGGTCTCGTACGGGCCGTCGGGGGCGTGCAGGCCGATGCTCTCCAGCTGGTCGGTGCGGGCCCGGCCGTCGGCCGCCCAGACCGGGCGGCCGTCCACCGGCGGCAGCGGCACCAGCTCCGGGGTGTCGGCCGGGTCGTGCTCGTCCTGCACCTCGCCGACGATCTCCTCGACGATGTCCTCCAGGGTGACCACGCCGGCCGTTCCGCCGTACTCGTCGACCACGACGGCCATCGGCTGCTCGCGGCGCAGCCGTTCCAGCAGCACCTCGGCGGGCAGCGTCCCGGGCACCAGCAGCGGCGGTACGACGAGGTCGGCGACCCGGACCCGCGGGCGGCGCTCGGCCGGGACGGCCAGGGCGTCCTTGAGGGCGACGGTGCCGGTGACCTCGTCCAGGTTGCCGGCGTAGACGGGGAACCGGGACAGGCCGGTGGCCCGGGTCAGGTTGAGCACGTCGGCGGCGCTGGCGTCGCGCTGGAGCGCGGCGACGTCCACCCGCGGGGTCATCACGGACTCGGCGGTCAGCTCGCCCAGGCCCAGGGTGCCGACGAAGAGCCGGGCCGACTCCTCGTCCATCACGCCGGCCCTGGCCGAGTGCCGGGCCAGCGAGACCAGCTCGGCGGGCGTGCGGGCGTGGCCCAGCTCCTCCTGCGGCTCGACGCCGAAGGCCCGTACGGTGCGCTCGGCGGAGCCGTTCAGGAAGCGGATCAGCGGCCGGCAGACCAGCGAGAACGCCATGTGCGGGGCGGCCACCGCGCGGGCCACCTGGAGCGGACGGGAGATCGCCCAGTTCTTCGGGACCAGCTCGCCGATCACCATCTGCACCACCGTGGCGAGCAGTATGCCGATCACCACGGCGGCACCGCGGGCGGCACCGTCGGGCAGCCCGAGCCCGGTCAGCACCGGTTTCAGCAGGACGGAGAGCGCCGGCTCGGCGAGCATGCCGACCACCAGCGAGGTGACGGTGATGCCGAGCTGGGCACCGGACAGTTCGAAGGACAGGTGCCGTACGGCCCGGGAGACCCGGCCGGCCCGGGTGTCACCCGCCCCGGCGGCGCGCTCCACCTCGCCGCGTTCCACGGTCACGAAGGCGAACTCGGCGGCCACGAAGAGGCCGTTGGCGAGGATGAGCAGGAGGGCCGCGAGGAGCAGCAGCCAGGCGGTGGTCACGGCGCCGCCTGCCTTCCGGCGGCCGGAAGCGGGGCGGCGCGGGTACTACCGGACGGACCGTCCATCGAGGGGTGGGTCACTCCTCAGGTCGCTCTCGGGCAGCCCGATGCTTCTGCCCTGATCCCAGCCTAGACGAAATCCCCGCGACGGTCGGGGGCGCGTCCTGGCCGTCCCGCGCCCCCGTGGAGGGCGGCCGGAGGACGGACCCTCGGCCGGACAGGGCCTAACGGTCGGCGGCGGCGTGCCCGTCGACCAGGTCGCGCAGCGCGCGGGCGGCGGAGATCGCGTCGTCCTTGCCCACCCCGCGCTGGATGCCGACGACGGCCAGCGAGGTGCCGTCGGCGAGGTCCACGGTGACCCACGGGTCGCCCTGGCGGAAGTTCACCTTGACGATCTCCGCCCAGGCCAGCCGGCGACGGCGGACGAAGTTGACCACCGTGACGCCCTCGGCGTCCGCGACCACCTGCGGCCGGGCCAGCATCAGACCGACGCCGGCGAAGGCCAGACCGCTGCACACCATCATGATCCGGTCGTTGAGCTGCCAGTTCGAGGGGAGCGCGACGGCGATCACGGCGAACAGCACGACCATGACCGCGCAGGACGCCAGCAGCACGGCCCGGGTGCGGCGCGGGGCCCAGGTGACGGGGAGCTCGACGGGGGTGGACACGTGGGTACTCCAGGGAACGGGGCGGGGACGCACCGTGCGTCCCCGCCCCCTATTGAACCTTCGCTCACCTCGGCGCCGTACGCCGGGGTCCCCCGGTCGGCGGGCGCCCGGCGCCTCGGCGCGCGCCCCGCGGCGCAGGTCGCCGCGCGGGCGGCGGGTGCTCCAGGGGCGCGGCCCGTCGCGCGGGCGGCGGGTGCCTCAGAGGCGGCAGGCGTGGATGTTGGTGACCAGGATGGCCCGGGCGCCGATGCCCCACAGGTCGTCCATGATCCGCTGCGCCTCCTTGCGGAGCACCATCGAGCGGACGGCCACCCAGCCCTCGGTGTGCAGCGGGGAGACGGTCGGCGACTCCAGGCCCGGGGTGAGCGCGACGGCGGCGCCGACGTTCTCGGCGCGGATGTCGTAGTCCATCAGCACGTAGCGGCGGGCCACCAGCACGCCCTGGAGACGGCGCAGGAACTGGTCCACGGCCGCGTCCTCACCGGCGCCCTTGGGGCGGATCACCACGGCGTCGGAGATCAGGATCGGCTCGCCGAACACCTCCAGTCCGGCGTTGCGCAGGCTGGTGCCGGTCTCCACCACGTCGGCGATCACATCGGCGACGCCCAGCTGCACGGCGGTCTCCACGGCGCCGTCCAGCTTGGTGACGGTGGCCTTGACCCCGTGGTCGGACAGGTGCTGCTCGACCAGGCCGGTGTAGGAGGTCGCGATCCGCAGGCCCTCCAGGCCCTTCACGTCGTCGACGTCCACGCCCTCGGGGCGGGCGAACCGGAAGGTGGAGCCGCCGAAGCCGAGCGCCAGCACCTCCTCCGCGTTGGAGTGCGAGTCCAGCAGCAGGTCGCGGCCGGTGATGCCGACGTCGAGGCGGCCGGAGCCGACGTACACGGCGATGTCGCGCGGGCGCAGGAAGAAGAACTCGACCTGGTTGTCCGGGTCGACGAGGACGAGTTCCTTGGCGTCCTTGCGCTGGCGGTAGCCGGCCTCATGGAGCATCTCCGCCGCGGGACCCGAGAGAGAACCCTTGTTGGGGACGGCGATGCGCAGCATGGGAGGTCAGTTCCTTACCTGTCGGGGTGGGTGTGCTGGGGTCGGGACCGGTCGGAGGTGGGTCGGTCAGAGGTACTCGTAGACGTCGTCGAGCGTCAACCCGCGGGCGATCATCATCACCTGCAGGTGGTAGAGGAGCTGCGAGATCTCCTCGGCGGTCTGCTCGTCCGACTGGAACTCGGCGGCCATCCAGACTTCGGCGGCCTCCTCGACGACCTTCTTGCCGATCGCATGGACGCCCTGCTGGACGAGTTGCGCGGTACGGGAGGACGAGGGGTCGCCGGTGGCGGCCTTCTGCTGGAGCTCGGTGAAGAGCTCCTCGAATGTCTTCGAAGCCATGATGGACTCACCTTAAGGCGTGCGGGCTGACAGGCGGTAAACGATTCCGGACCGTGGACAGTCCGGTGGACGTCCACGGTCCGGAGGGGTGCCGCGGGGTTCCGCGCGGGGCGGCTCGGAGCAGGCGCGGGCCTCGGCCCGGAGCAGGCACGGGCCTCGACTCAGAGCACGCACGGGCCTCGGGTCAGAGCGCGCGCAGGGTGACGGCGGTGGCGACGGCCGCGGTCACGGCCTCGTGGCCCTTGTCCTCGGCGGAGCCCGGCAGGCCCGCGCGGTCCAGCGCCTGCTGCTCGTCGTCGCAGGTCAGCACGCCGAAGCCGACCGGCACCCCGGTGTCGACGCTGACCTGGGTGAGGCCGGAGGTGGCGGCCTGGCAGACGTAGTCGAAGTGCGGGGTGCCGCCGCGGATGACCACGCCGAGGGCGATCACCGCGTCGAAGCCCTTGTCGGCGAGGCGCTTGGCCGCGACCGGCAGCTCGAAGGTGCCGGGCACCCGGAGCACGGTGGGCGCGTCCACGCCCAGCTCCTTCAGGGCCCGGTGGGCGCCGTCCAGCAGGCCGTTCATCACCTGGTCGTGCCACTGGGCGGCGACGACCGCGACCTTGAGGCCGGCGGCGCCGTCGATGGTCAGCTGGGGTGCTCCGTGGCCGCTCATGTGCTGGTCCCTTTCGGTGGTGCTTCGGTGGTGCTTCGGGGATGGTTCGGGTGGCGGGGTGGCGTGCGGGTCGGTCAGGGCGTGCGGGGTCGGTCAGGAACCGAGGCCTGGCAGCTCGTGGCCCATCCGGTCGCGCTTGGTGCGCAGGTAGCGCAGGTTGTGCTCGCCGGCCGGGGTCTCGACCGGCTCGCGGCCCTTGACCTTGAGCCCGTGCTCGGTGAGCGCGGTGAGCTTCTGCGGGTTGTTGGTGAGCAGGGTCAGCGAACGCACCCCGAGGTCGCACAGCATCTGGGCGCCGATGCTGTAGTCGCGGGCGTCGGCGGGCAGGCCGAGGTCCAGGTTGGCGTCCACGGTGTCGCGCCCCTGCTCCTGCAGCTCGTACGCGCGCAGCTTGTGGGCCAGGCCGATGCCCCGGCCCTCGTGGCCGCGCAGGTAGAGGACGACGCCGCGGCCGGCGGCGGCGACCTTCTCCAGCGAGGCCTGCAGCTGGGGGCCGCAGTCGCAGCGCAGCGAGCCGAACACGTCGCCGGTCAGGCACTCGGAGTGCACCCGCACCAGGACGTCCTCGCCGTCGGGCAGCCGGCCCTCGGCGTCCAGGCCGCCGGCGACCAGCGCGATGTGCTCGACGCCGTCGATGGTGCCCCGGTAGCCGACCGCGGTGAACTCCCCGTACGCGGTGGGCAGCGCGGTGACGGCGGCCCGGTCGACGTGCAGCTCGGTGCGGCGGCGGTAGGCGATCAGGTCCTCGATGGAGACGATCGCCAGGCCGTGCTCGCGGGCGAAGGCGACCAGCTCGGGCAGCCGGGCCATGCTGCCGTCGTCGTTGACCACCTCGGCGATGGCGCCGGCCGGGTGCAGGCCGGCCAGCCGGGCGAGGTCCACGGCCGCCTCGGTGTGGCCGGGGCGGACCAGCACGCCGCCCTCGACGGCGCGCAGCGGGAACACGTGGCCGGGGCGGGTGAGGTCGCCCGCGTCGGTGCCCGGGGAGGACAGCAGCCGGACGGTACGGGCCCGGTCGGCGGCCGAGATGCCGGTGGAGACCCCCTCGCGGGCGTCCACCGAGACGGTGTACGCGGTGCCCTTGCGGTCCTCGTTGACCTGGGTCATCGGGGGCAGCTTGAGCCGGTCGAGGTCCTCACCGATCATCGGCGCGCAGATGACGCCGGAGCTGTAGCGGATGGTGAAGGCCAGCAGCTCGGGGGTGGCCGCGGAGGCGGCGAAGACGATGTCGCCCTCGTTCTCGCGGTCCTCGTCGTCCACCACGATCACCGCCCGGCCGAGGGCGATGTCGGCGATGGCGCGCTCGATCGGGTCGAGGACCAGGTCGAGGGGCTGCTCGGCGGACGGCTCGACGCTCTGGTCGGCGGTCGGGCCGGGCTGGTCGGCCGTCGGGGACTGGTCGGCGGTCGGGCCGGACTGGTTGGCGGTCATGCCGTGACTCCCTGGGGGACGGAGGCGGACGCGGTGCGCGGCTCGCGGGTGCTCAGCCACCAGGAGCGGAGGCCCAGCAGCACCAGGACGAAGTAGATGGAGTAGGTGAGGCCGGAGAAGGCGTAGCCGCTGCTGAAGGCGAACGGGACGCCGACCAGGTCGACGGCGACCCAGGCGAACCAGAACTCGACCCAGCCGCGGGCCTGGGCGAACATCGCCGCCAGCGTGCCGGTGAAGATGTAGGCGTCCGCCCAGGGGCTCCAGGACAGGCTCGGGTTGGCCAGGAACAGCCAGGCCAGCGCTCCGGTGGCGGCGGCGGTGCCGGCCACCAGGGCGGCCCGCTCGGGCCAGGTGGCGAACCGGACGTCGATCCGGCCGCTCTCGCCGCGGCCGCGCTGCCACTGCGTCCAGCCCCAGGCCGCCGCGACGATCACGATCAGCTGCTTGCCGATCAGGCCGGGCACGTGGCCGTTCAGGTAGGCGGCGATCAGGACGACGCCGGAGAGCAGCTGGACCGGCCAGCTCCACACCGAGCGCCGCCAGCCGAGCGCGAGGGCGCCCAGGCCGAGCAGGTTGCCGATCATGTCGGCCCACTTCACCTGCTCGCCGAAGGCGGTGAAGGCGACACCGGTGAGCGCGTTCACCGGTCCTCCCCGGCGATGGTGTCGGGCAGGGTGCGGGAGTCCAGGAGGCGCTCGACGTACTTCGCGAGGACGTCCACCTCCAGGTTGACCGGCTCGCCGACGGCCTTGGCACCGAGCGTGGTCAGTTCGAGCGTGGCCGGGATCAGCGAGACGGTGAACGAGTCGATCGCCGCCTCGACCACGGTGAGGCTGACGCCGTCCACGGTGATCGAGCCCTTATCCACCAGGTAGCGGGTGATGGACCGCGGGAGGCTGAACCGCAGCACCTCCCAGCGCGGTCGGCCGTCGGCGTCGAGGTCCCCGGGCTCGCGGGAGAGCAGGGTGCCGGTCGCGTCGACATGGCCCTGGACGAGGTGCCCGCCGAGCCGGGCGCCGAGCGCCATCGCCCGTTCCAGGTTGACCCGGGAGCCCGTCCCCAGCGCGCCGAGGCTGGAGCGGTGCAGCGTCTCGGCCATCACGTCGGCGCTGAACTCGCCGGTGCCGGCGGCCAGTTCCTCGGGGCTGTCGACGACGGTCAGGCAGACGCCGTTGACCGCGATGGAGTCGCCGTGGCGGGCGTCCTGACAGACCACCGGGCCACGCAGGCGGATACGCGAGGAGTCGCCGATCTCCTCGATCGACACGACCTCGCCGAGCTCTTCGATGATGCCGGTGAACACCCGGGTTCTCCTCGCGCTTGGGGCGCGGACTCCGGGGCGGCACTGGGAGAGGACACGGACGGGCACCGGCGCGTCGGGGCAGGCGCGCACCCGGCGTTCCACGTCCTGCCGGCCGGTTCGGACCGGCCCGACGGGGAAGGCGAGAGCTCTCCTGTCGTACACACCGTCTCCCGGGGTCCGACGAGGGACCACGGGTACTGCTCTTCGTCCGCCGCGCACGCCTCCCATCCGGACTTTAACCGTCGGTCCAGGAATTTCACCTGGTCAACCGGCCGCTGGCTGCGGACGGGTCGCGGACTGTAACCGCCGGTTCGGATTTTCACCGACCCCGGAGTGCGCTGAACGTCACTGCTACTTCTGCCGTCATTCTGCCATGATCCGCGAGGGGTCAGGGAGAGGGTTCCGCTGTGGCCTGTTTCACGCGGGGGCCGGGAATGCGCGGGGCGGCTCCGCGGGTGCGGGAGGGCGCGCGGGTGCTGGGGTGCGCGGGGCGCTGCCGGTCGTGCGTACGGAGGGATCACGTCGCGCCGGGGCGGGTTCACGTCGCGCCGGGGATCGGGGTGAAGTGGGTGACCTCCGGCGGATGCGCGAGGTAGCGCAGCTCGCCCTCGGACCACACCGGGCGGATCCGCCACATCGGCCCGGCGTACCCGCGCAGCGAGTCCTCGTCCCGCCAGCGGCTCACCACCAGGACCCGGTGGCCGTCGCCGGTCATCGAGCGCAGCAGCTCGCCGCCCAGGCACCCGTCCGTCCGCCCGAGCTGTGGGATGACCTGTGAGGTGAGGACGGCACAGAACTCCTCGATGTGCCCGGCCATGACCTGCGCGGTCCAGATCCTGACGATCACGGCGACCACCTCCCACGGAAGCCCCTGGCCCCATTATGGGCGGGAAACCGCTGGTGGGGAGGGGTCCGGGGACAATGTTCGTGAGCGCCGTACGACGCTGGACTAGATTGCCGGTATGACCATCAGCTCGGAGTCCACGGTTCCGTCAACCACCGATCAGGGCACGCCCGGCGGCCTCTTCGCGTCCCTCGCCGCCGACGCCCTGCGGGAGCCCGCCCAGCTCCGCGAGATCTACGAGCAGCCGGGCGAGGCCGCGCGGCGCAAGCAGGTCGACCACCTCCACGAGGTGGCCCGCCGGCTGATCGCCTGCTCCTCGCTGGTCCTCATCGCCTCCACCGACGCCGCCGGGAACTGCGACGTCTCGCCGCGCGGTGGACCGGCCGGCCTGGTGTCCGTCCTGGACGACCACACCCTGGCCATCCCGGACGCCACCGGCAACAAGCGGCTCGACACCCTGCACAACGTCCTGGAGACCGGCCGGGTCGGGCTGATCTTCATCGTCCCCGGCCGCGACACCACGCTCCGGGTCAACGGCCGCGCCTGCGTCTCCACCGACCCCCGGCTGCTGGAGCAGCTGACCGCCGTCGGCAAGCCGCCGCGCAGCGCGATCGTGGTCGGCGTCGAGGAGGTGTACGGGCACTGCCCGAAGGCGTTCCTGCGCGGCAACGCCTGGAAGCCGGAGAACTGGCTGGCCCCGGACGCCCAGCCCAGCTCCGCCGAGGTCACCCTCTCCCACCTGCGGGACCCCTCGCTCACCATCGAGATGATCGAGCAGGCCGAGCGGGAGGCGCTGCTGTACCGGTACGAGTGAGCCGGCGCGGCGGGTGTGCCGGTGCGGCGGGTGTTCCCCCTGCGGTCCCGGGATGCAGCGGGGACGTCCGCCGTTTTGAATGGGCGGGTGGAGTGTGTCTTCTGCGCCGTGGTCGCGGGTGAGGAGCCCGCGCACCGGGTGCTCACGGACGAGACCGCGGTGGCCTTCCTGGACCGCCGGCCGCTGTTCCCCGGGCACGTGCTGGTGGTGCCCCGGGCCCACCACCGCACACTGGCGGACCTGCCGGCGGCGGAGGTGGGCCCCTTCTTCCTACGGGTGCAGCGGGTTGCCGCCGCCGTGGAGCGGGGGTTGGGCGCCGCCGGCAGCTTCGTCGCGGCGAACAACCGGATCAGCCAGTCGGTGCCGCACCTGCACGTCCACGTGGTGCCGCGCAACCCGAAGGACGGGCTGCGCGGCTTCTTCTGGCCGCGTGGCCACTACCCGGACGAGGCCGAGGCGGCCGAGGTGGCCCGGCGGCTGCGCGAGGCGCTGGACGACTGACCGCAGGCCCCCGGGTGCCCGCCGGGCACGGCCGTTCGGGCGCCGTCACTCGGGCAGCGTCGTTCGGGCACCGCTGTTCGGGCAGCGCCACTTGGGCAGTGTCACTTCGGCAGCGTCGTTCGGGCAGCGTCGTTCGGGCGCGGTCAGGAGACGCGCACGTTGTCGAGCACCCAGTACCAGTTGTTGCTTCCGGTGTAGCGGAAGCGCAGGCGCAGCCCGGTGGCGCCGGCGGGGACGGCCAGGGTCAGCGTCTGCGGGCCGTTGACCTCGGCGTCGTAGCTCTTGACGAGCACCGGGGCGCCGCCGTCCCAGACCGCCAGCACCTGGGCGGTCTGGGCGCCCTCCTGCTGGTAGTAGGTGGTGTAGCGGACCGTCACGGTGCCCCGGCCGGCCACCGGGTAGCTCGGGCTGACCAGGGTCGAGTCGTAGGTCCCCTTGAAGCTCTTGTCGGCCCACTCGTCGGAGTCCGCGACGGCGAAGACGTTGCGCGAGCGGACGTTGAGCTCGCGGTACTGGTCCCGCTGGGCCTTGGTCCAGAACTCGTCGGTGGTGAACGACCAGCCGCGCCACTCGGTGACGCCGCCCGTGCCCATCGCGGAGTTGTCGACCGACCAGCCGCTCGGCGGGGTGTGGGTGAAGCCGAGGACGCCGGCGGCGATGCCGGTCTCGTCCACCCGCCCGGTGAGCAGCGGGCGCAGCGCGTCGAAGTCGTCCGGGACGAGCGAGCCGATCGGGACGCCGTCCAGGTTCCAGGCCGGGTCGATCGCGATGCCGAGGTGGGCCAGGGCGGTCGGCGCGATGTCGACCATCCGGACGTCGTGGCGCACCGAGCCGGCCGCGAAGCCGCCGCCGTTGGCGATCACGAAGGTCTGCCGCTCGCTCCAGGTGGAGCCGCCGCGCCCGCCGGTGTCGGTGTGCCCGTGGTCGGCCGTCACCATGATCAGCCAGTCCTCCTGGGCGTAGCCCGCCCGGCCGCGGACGGCCGCCACCAGCTGGCCGACCTGCCCGTCCACGCCCTTGATCGCGTCCAGGTAGGCCTGGCTGGCGGCGCCGCCGGAGTGGCCGGCGTGGTCGACGTTGTCGAGCTGGACGAAGACCGCGTCCGGGTTCGCGTCGCGCAGCCGGGCCACCGCCCGGGAGGTTGTACCGGCGTCGTACTCGGCGCCCGGGGTGGCGACCCGGGTGTCCACCGCTCCGCCGTAGACGGTGTCGGCGATCGGCGCCCAGGAGGCGACCACGTACGTGGCGAGCGCGGGGGCGGCCGTCTCCACCCGGGTGAGGAAGTCCGGGTAGGTCGCGAAGGCGGGGGCGGTGAAGTCGTTGTCGCGCACGTTGTGCTTGTCCGGCCAGACACCGGTGGCGATGGTGGACCAGCCCGGGCCCGAGGAGGTGCCCGCCATCGGGCTCGCGTAGAGGCTGCTGGCGGCGGTGAGTCCGCCGGCCATCAGGGCGTCCAGGTTGGGCGCGTCCGCGTCCTTGATACGGGTGAGCATGGCGCCGTCCAGGCCGATGACCAGGACCTTCGGGGTACGGGCGGCCGCGGTGGTCCCGGCGGTCGCGGCCCGGGCCGGGCGGGCGAGGGGGACGGCCGCCGCGGTGGCCGCGCCGGCCAGGGCGGCGGCGGTGCCGAGGAGCAGGCTGCGCCGGGGGATTCCTGCAGTCACGTCGCTCTCCTGTTGCTGCGTCATGGAGGGGGTCGGTGCGTCGGTGTGGAGCGGTGACCACGGTCGGAGCGGCGGGTGGACGCAGCGCGCCGGGACCGGGGCCCGGGCGTGAACAGCTCTGGAATTCGGTCCAGACCCGTTATCGTTTTGTGACTGTTGAGGCGGGAGGGGGTGGGGAGGACGGGGGCGGGCGGGAGGGGCGCGGAGGGGCCGCCGGGGCGGCGCTCCGGGCTCAGTCGGCCGCGTCGAGGCGGGTGGTGAAGCTGAAGCGGTCCCCGCGGTAGAGCGAGCGGACCCGCTCCAGCGGCACGCCGGCGGAGTCCCTGGTCAGACGATGCAGCAGCAGCATCGGCAGGGCCGGGGGCGTACCGATGAGCAGCGCCTCGCGCGGGGTCGCCAGCACCGTCTCGATCCGCTCCTCGGCGGCGCCCAGCTCGATGCCGCCCACCTCGCGCAGGAACGCGTAGAAGGAGCCGCCCGGGTCGAACTCCCGGTCCAGCGCCGGCACCCGGGCCACCGCCAGGTACGTGCTCTCCAGGCCGATCCGCTCGCCGTCCGCCAGCAGGACCCGTTCCAGGTGCCAGGCCGGCACCCCCTCCGCGATGCCCAGCTGGCGGGCCAGCACCGGATCGGCGGGCAGCCGCTCCAGCCCGATCAGGTCGCGGCCCGGCAGGTGCCCCTGGCGCCGCACGCCCTCGGTGTAGCTGGCCAGCGAGAGCGGCTGCTCCAGCTTCGGCCCGGCGACCACCGTGCTGCGCCCGCGCCGGCGGACCCGGCCCTGGAGCAGCAGTTCGCGCAGCGCCTGCCGCAGCGTCTCGCGCGCCACCTCGAAGCGGGCGGCCAGCTCGCGCTCGGTGGGCAGCACCCCACCCTCGCCGAGTTCGTCGAGCAGGGCCTCCAACTGGCCCTTCACCGCGTAGTACTTGGGCACCCGGCCGTGCTCCGGGATGCCGGAGCGGATCGCCTCGCCGGGGCCGCCGCGACCACTGCCGTGCTCCGGCGCCGCGCCGGGGGTGTCGACCATCCGGCCATCCTTCCAGACGGGGCGGCGGTGGGGCCGTGCGGGTACGGCGGGTGCGGGTGAGGCGAGGCGGGCGCGACAGGTGTGGTGGGGCGGGCTCCGTGAGGCGGGTGCGGCAGGTGCGGCGGGGCAGGGCGGACGGGGATCGTCGCCCGCCGCCGGCGGCCGGGATGGGCAGGAACGGGGCGGGTCACGTGTGCATTCCGGGCCCGTATGCACCAAAGCGGGCGAAGCCCCTTGACAGGTATAGACCACTCCGCTTGAGTCTTCGTCAACCCCCCGTACCGGCGCGTAGCCCGGCCGGCCCGCTCCCCACGCAGGGCCCCAGGGGGTCGCGGCCCTCCCTGTCGCCTGGTCCGAGTCCCACTACCGTGCGGCCCCACACCGCACAAGGGGTGATGAAGTGTCAGTCAAGCGCATAGTCGCGTTGCTCTCCGCCGTCGTCACGGCGCTGGCGGTCGCCATGCTGCTGCCGTCCACCTCGGTCGGCGCCAGCGCGTGCGCCACGCCGTGGAGCGCCAACGCCGTGTACAACGGCGGCGCGTCCGTCTCGTACAACGGGCACAACTGGACGGCCCGTTGGTGGACCCAGAACGAGACCCCGACGACCTCGGGATCCGGCGTCTGGAACGACCAGGGCGTCTGCGGCGGCGGCTCCAGCCCCTCGCCCACCGCCAGCCCGACCGCCCCCGACGGCTGCCTGTTCCCCGACTGGGTCGCCGGGCGGACGTACACCGAGGGCACCGTCGTCCGCTACACCAACGGCCTCTACTACCGGGCGCTGCACGACAACCCGGGCTACGACCCGGTCATCAGCACCTGGTACTGGGCACCCCACCAGTGCACGCCGTACCCGACGCCCACCGGCTCGACCTCGCCGACGCAGACCGCCAACCCGGGCGGATTCCCGGTCAGTGAGGCGCAGTTCAACCAGATGTTCCCGAACCGCAACCCCTTCTACACCTACCGCGGCCTGCTCGACGCCCTCGCCGCCTACCCGGCGTTCGCGGCCACCGGCACCGACACCGTCCGCAAGCAGGAGGCCGCCGCCTTCCTCGCCAACGTCAACCACGAGACCGGCGGCCTGTACTACGTGGTGGAGCAGAACACCGCCAACTACCCGCACTACTGCGACACCACGCGCCCGTACGGCTGCCCCGCCGGCCAGGCCGCGTACTACGGCCGCGGGCCGATCCAGCTCAGCTGGAACTTCAACTACAAGGCGGCCGGCGACGCCCTCGGCATCGACCTGCTGAACAACCCCAACCTGGTGCAGAACGACCCGGCCGTCGCCTGGAAGACCGCGCTCTGGTACTGGAACACCCAGACCGGCCCCGGCACCATGACCCCGCACAACGCCATGGTCAACGGCCGCGGCTTCGGTGAGACGATCCGCAGCATCAACGGCTCCCTGGAGTGCAACGGCGGCAACCCCGCCCAGGTCCAGAGCCGGATCAACTCCTACCAGAGCTTCACCCAGATCCTCGGTACCGTCCCGGGCTCCAACCTGAGCTGCTGAGCGGTCCGGGCCGCTGAGCGGTCGACCGCCCTCCGCCGTGCCCCCGCCACCGTCCTTAGGTGCCGGGGGCACGGTGCTGCCCGGGGCGTGCGCAGCAGTGCGTTGCGTAGCGGGGCGGGGCCGGTTGGCAGGGCGGGGCCGGTTGGCAGGGCGGGCCCGGTTGGCGGGGCGTACCAGCGAGGATGGGCAGGTACGTACGCGTCGAGGAGGATCGGCGGGGGTCGGAATCATCGCGACGGGGGACGACGGGCCACTCCGGCGGCCCCTAGGCTCGCGGACATGAGCGATCTTGGCAGCCTGGTCCAGCGCACCGCCGACGGACTCGTCGGACCGCACGTGGGGGTGGTCGTCGCCGCCCTCGCCGGCGACGACGTGGAGATACGCGGCGCGGGCCGCGCCGGCGCCGCGCCCGACGCGACCCTCGGACGCGGCGAAGTCCCCGGCGCCGACACGCTGTTCGAGATCGGCTCGGTGACCAAGGTGTTCACCGGTCTCACGCTCGCCCGGCTCGCCCTGGCCGGCTCGGTCACCCTCGACGAGCCGCTCGCCGACCTGGTCGCCGACGCCATGCCGGCCGGTACCGCCGTCCCCGTCAAGGGCGGCGAGTCGATCGCCCTGCGGCACCTGGCCACCCACACCTCCGGACTGCCGCGACTGCCCGCCGGCATGCTGCTGCCCGCCCTCATCAACCCGCGCAAGCCCGACCCGTACGCACGGTGCACCAGCGACCGGCTGCTCGCCGGGCTCGGCCGCACCCGCCTGCGCGCCAGACCCGGGCGCAGCTTCCGGTACTCCAACCTCGGCTCCGGACTGCTCGGCCTGGCGCTCGCCCGGCGGGCGGGCCTCGGGTACGAGGAGCTGATCACCCGGGAGGTGTGCAAGCCGCTCGGCCTGGCCGACACCGTGGTGACGGTGGACGAGGATCAGGCCGCCCGGCTCGCCCGGGGCCACTCGCCGGGGCGCCGGCCGGTCCCGGCCTGGCACCTCGCCGACCTGGCCGGGGCCGGGGCGCTGAGGTCCACGGCCGCCGATCTGGTCGTCCTGCTGCGCGCCCAGCTCGCGGCCGACGGGACCACCGGAGAGGCCGGGGCCGCCGAGGAGGGCGGGAGCGCCGGGAAGGCCGGGCGCGCCGGGGAGGGCGGGCGCGCCGGGGAGGGCGGGTCGCTGGCGGAGGCGATCACGCTGACCCGCGAGGTCAAGCACCGGGTGAACCCGTTCGCCTGGGCGCACCTCGGCTGGCTCGGCCACCGGCTCCACCCCCGCCAGGGCGGCCACCTGCAGATCTGGCACAACGGCGGGACGGGCGGCTTCGCCTCCTTCGTGGCCTTCGACCCGGAGAGGCGGGTCGGGGTCATCGCGCTGGCGAACTCGCGCCGCTCGGTCGACCCGGCCGGGACCAAGCTGCTGCGGGTGCTGCAGAAGGAGTACGCCACGGCGTCCTGAATCGCCCGGGCGGGGCTTCCGGGGCCGGCCCGATCAGCGCGGCTCAGGGAGGGCCCGGCCGCCGCGCCCCCCCTCTGCGCGGGTGAGCTTGCTGCGACGCCGGTCGGCCTGGGCTTGCCCAGGCGACCCAGGCATCCTGGGTCGCCCGGATGCCCCGCTCCTCGCCGAGGCCGCCGGGGTGGCGGGCCGGTCGGCCACCGGACCGCCGGGTCAGCCAGCCACCGGACCGCCAACGTCGCCGAGCCGCCCGGACGCCCGGCCCGCGCAGAATATGTAGACCGGTCTACCTTCCGTGGCCGCCCCGCCAAAATATGTAGACCGGTCCACCTCCCACACCCACTCCCGCCGAAATATGTAGACCGGTCTACATGCCCTGAAAAATATGCAGACCGGTCTACAGAACCCTTCACCGCGCGAGCGTCCCGTAGGGACCGCGTGGGAAGATGGCAGGGCTGGTAGACGATCTCCGGGCGGTTCCCTGGCCATGGCGGACGAGCATCAGAAGACCGGCGCACACCACGGCGACTCGCCGGGCGGCGGCATCACGTACGGCACCGGTGCGGGCGGGTTCCGCGCGGAGCGCCGCAGTGATCCGCGCCCGGCCGCACGGAGGGACCCGTTGCTGATGGTCCCGATTGCGACCGCGCTGATCGAGGCGGACGGCCGGATCCTGCACTGGAGCAACGACGCCGAGGCGCTGCTCGGCTACACCGCCGAGGAGGCGATCGGGGCGAAGGCCGCGCAGCTGCTGGCCTCGGACGATCAGCGCTCCGGCGTGGTGGAGCTGTTCCAGGAGATCGTGGACGGCCGCGGCTGGTCCGGAGTGTTCCCCGTGAAGCACCGCGACGGGCACCACGTGAACCTGGAGTTCCGCACCCACCCGATCGCCGGCCCGGGCGGGCAGCCGCTGGTGCTGGCGGTCGCCTCGGACGTGACGACGCTGCGCCGGATCCAGGCCGACCTGGCGGTGCTGGACGGGTTCTTCACCCAGTCGCCGGTGGGGATGGCGGTGTACGACTCCGATCTGCGCTTCGTCCGCCTGAACGACGCGCTCGCGCGGGTGAACGGCCTGTCGGTCGAGGAGCACCTCGGACGCCGGCTCGCCGAGTTGCTGCCGGGGATCAACGGCGAGGAGTCCGAGGCGGTGATGCGCGAGGTGCTGGAGAGCGGCATCCCGGTGCTGGACACCCGTTCGCACGGCCGCACGCCCAGCGACCCTGACCACGACCATGCCTGGTCCGCCTCCTACTTCCGGCTGGAGGAGCCGGGCGGGCGGGTGCTCGGGGTGAGTTCGACGCTGGTCGACATCACCGAGCGGTTCCGCGCGGACGCCCGGGCGGCGCGTGCCCAGGAGCGGCTGGCGCTGCTGGTGGACGCGACCGCCTCGATCGGCACCACGCTCGATCTGCGGCAGACCGCACGGGAGTTGGCGGACGCCATGGTGCCGCGGGTGGCGGACATCAGCGGGGTGTTCGCGCTGGAGGCGCTGGTGGCCGGGCGCAGCGTGGAGCCGCTGGACCCGTCGTCCCCGCAGCAGGTGCGCCGGCTGGCCCTGGCGACGACCGACCGGGAGTACCCGGCGGAGGCGCTGCCGGTGGACGCGGTGTACGAGGTGGCGCCGGACTCCCCGTACGCGCGGGCCATGTCGAGCGGGCGGACGGTGGTGGTGCCGTCCTGGGAGCTGCCGCCGCTGAGCGAGACGATCAACGAGAGCCGCAAGCAGGCGTTCGTGGGCGACCGCCCGCGCTCGGTGCGGATCACGCCGCTGGTGGCGCGCGGCACCACGCTGGGCATGGTGGTGTACTCACGGCGCGGTGACCGGGAGTCCTTCGCGGCGGCGGACATCACGCTCGGGGACGAGCTGATCTCGCGGGCCGCGGTCGCGATCGACAACGCCCGGCTGTACCTGCGCCAGCACCAGACCGTGCTGGCCCGCCAGCAGGCGCTGCGGGAGGCCAAGGCCGCGCAGGAGCGCCTGGCACTGGTGAACGTGGCCTCCACCCGGATCGGCACCACCCTCGATCTGGCTCAGACGGCAAGGGAGTTGGCGGAGGTGGCGACGCCGAGGCTGGCCGACGCGGTGGTGGTGGAGGTGCTGGACGACCTGGTGCGCGGCGAGCGCGAGGCCCGGACCTCGGCGGACGGTTCGGCGGTGCTGCGCCGGATGGCGTTCCACTCGGCGGAGCGTTCGACGCTGCAGCCGATCGCGCGGGTCGGCGGGGTGCAGCGGTTCGTGCCGGGCTCGCCGTACGCATGGAGCCTGGCGAACCGCAAGCCGCTGCTGGTGCCGCGGATGGACGAGGAGGGGATGGCCTGGTTCTCGGACGATCCGGTGCGCACCCTGGCGGTGCGGGAGCAGGGGGTGCGTTCCTTCATGGTGGTGCCGCTGATCGCCCGGGGCGCGCCGGTCGGGGTGGCGGGCTTCTACCGGACGATCGTGGACCGCCCGTACGAGGAGGACGACCTCGCGCTGGCCGGGGAGTTGGCGGTGCGGGCGGCGGTGTCGATCGACAACGCGCTGCTGTTCACCCGCGAACGGGACGCGGCCGCCGCCCGGCAGCGCGCGCTGGACGAGGCCTGGGCCGCGCAGCAGCGGCTGTCGCTGCTGAACGAGGCGAGCACCAGGATCGGCACCACGCTCGACCTGCACCGCACCGCCGAGGAGTTGGTGGAGGTGGTGATCCCGCGCTTCGCCGACTTCGTCACCGTGGACCTGCGGGACACGGTGCTGAGCGGCGAGGAGCCCGGGCCGGTGCCGGCCGACGGTTCGGTGCTGATGCGCGCGGTCGCGGTGGGCGAGGTGGGCCCGGAGGGCACCATGGCGGCGGCCGCCGACCAGATCGGCGAGACCTCGATGTCCGCCAAGATCTACGCGGAGAGCCTGCGGACCGGCCGCGCGATCCTGGTCTCGGAGGTGGACGAACCCGCGCTGACGCGGATCGTGGCCTCCCCCGACCGGGTGCAGCCGGGGCTGGACGCGGGCGTGCACTCGTACCTGATGGTGCCGCTGCTGGCGCGCGGACTGGTGCTGGGCGGCGCGGAGTTCATCCGGATGGGCAATCCGGTGCCGTTCGGTCCGGCGGACCGCGCGCTGGCCGAGGAGCTGGCGGCGCGCACCGCGCTGGCGATGGACAACGGGCGGCTGTACCGGCGGGAGCGGGACACCGCGCTGACCCTGCAGCGCAGTCTGCTGCCGCAGGAGATCCACCGCTCGCTGGGCCTGGAGATCGCCTACCGCTACCAGCCGAGCAGCGTGGTCAGCGAGGTGGGCGGCGACTGGTTCGACGTGGTGCCGCTCTCCTCCGGACGGGTCGCGCTGATCGTCGGCGATGTGATGGGCCACGGCATCCGGGCCGCCGCCACCATGGGCCAACTCCGCACGGTCGCACGGACCTTGATCACCCTGGACATGGACCCGGCGCGGGTGCTGCAGCGGCTGGACGAGGCGACCTCGGCGATCGGCGAGGGCCAGTTCGCGACCTGCGTCTGCGCGGTGTACGACCCGATGGACCGCAGCTGCACGGCCTCCTGCGCCGGCCACCTGCCCCCGGTGGTGACCGACGCCGACGGCGACGCCCGGCTGCTGGAGCTACCGCCCGGCGTGCCGCTGGGGGTGGGCGGGGTCACCTTCGAGAGCGTGGAGTTCACGCTGCCCGAGGACGGCATCCTGGCGCTGTACACCGACGGGCTGGTGGAGCGCCGGGGCCGGGACCTGGACGAGGGCCTGCGGTTGCTGTGCCGCACCATCGCCGACCGGCGGCGTTCGCTGGAGCAGACCTGCGACGCCGTCCTGGCCGAACTCACCGGCCGGACCAGCGAGGACGACATCGCCGTGATCATGGCGCAGGTGCGGCCGGTCGGTTCGGAGCGGATCGCCACGCTGTCGCTGACCGGCGACCACGCGATGGTCGCGCACTCGCGCCGCTTCACCCGGGAGACGCTGGCGGGCTGGGGGCTGGGCGCGCTCTCCGACTGGGCCGAGCTGCTCACCAGCGAGCTGATCACCAATGCCCTGGTGCACGCCGGATCGCCCACCCAGCTGCGGCTGTTCTGCAACCGGCTGCTGACCGTGGAGGTGGCCGACGAGGACACCCACGCGCCCCGGATGCGCCGCGCCCGCGAGGAGGACGAGGGCGGGCGCGGCATGCACCTGGTCAACGAGTTGGCACACCGCTGGGGCAGCCGCTCGACCCGCAACGGCAAGGTGGTCTGGTTCGAGCTGGAGCTGCCCCCGGGGACGGCCGCCACCGGCTGAGCCGGCGGGCCGTCACCCGACGCCCGGTCGGCCGGCGTCCGGTCGGCTGGCTTCCGGCCGACCAGCCGTCATCGTCCCGGATTCCCGTGCGGCAGCAGCAGGTTGACGTCGCCGAACTCGTGCCACAGGTAGCGGTGACGCAGCGCCTCGGCATAGCAGCGCTCCAGCAGCGGCCGGCCGGCCACGGCGGCGAGCATCAGCAGGTGGGAGGCGCGCGGTTCGTGCCAGCCGGTGAGCAGACCGTCCACCGCACGGACCCCGCGCCCCGGGGTGATCACCAACTCGGTCCAGCCCTCGGCCTCGTGGACCGTGCCGTCCGGACCGGCGGCCGATTCCAGCGCCCGGACGACGGTGGTGCCCACCGCGATCACCCGGCCGCCGCCGGCGCGGACGTGCCCGACCAGCGCGGCCGTGGCGGCGGGAACGTGGAACCACTCGGCGTACGGCGGCTCGTGCGCCTCCGGCGAGGCGACGCCGGTGTGCAGGGTGACCGGCGCGACCAGCACGCCCCGCCCGGCCAGCCGGGCCACCACCTCGGCACTGAACGGCCTTGCGGCGCTGGGCATCTCGCTGCTGCCGGGGACGGTGGCGAAGACCGAGCGGTACGCCCCGATCGGCCAGTCACGGTCCACGTAGCCGTACCGGATGGCCTTGCCGTGGCGCTCCAGGTACGCCAACGGCTCCTCGGGAAGCAGGAGTTCGGCGTGCCACAGGCGCGGGGTGAACAGGGCGGAGAGCCGCGCGCGGCCACCCGCGGGCAGCGCCACCCGCAGTCCCGGGCGGGCCGGTGACTCCTCCGGCGGGTACATCTCGGCGGCCGCTCCCCCGCCCGGGAGCCGGCGCAGCTCCACCAGGAAGGCGCCCCGCCGGTCCGGCCGGGCGGAGGAGAGGTGCACCGCGACCGGAGTGCCGTCGGGCAGCCGGCCGGACAGCGCGGCGGGAACGGTGGCGGAGTTGTTGACCACCAGCAGGTCGCCGGGGCGCAGCACCTCGGGCAGCTCGGTGAAGCGGCGGTGCTCGACCCGGATCCGACCGGACCCGCCTTCTCCGTCCCCTCCGCCGGACGCGTCGGCGCCGCCGTGGCCGCCGACCCCGCCGTGGCCGACCAGCATCCGGACGCCGTCGCGGGAGGCGCCGCGGGCCTCCGCCGGTGCCCGGGCGGAGAGTTCGGGCGGGACGGTGAAGTCCGGGCCGGCCGCTCCCCCGTACGCCGGGTCCGGTTCGTGACCCGGCGCCCCGCTGCGGCCCGGGCCCGCGTCGTGGCGCCCCGGACCGGTGTCGTGATCCGGTGCCCCGCCCGGACCCGGTCCGGTGTCGCGGTCCGGTTCGAGGAGGGTGGCCATCACCCACCCACCGGAGCGGCGAGCAGGTCGGCGGCCCGGTAGCGGCCCGAGGCCGGACGGTCGTGGAGCAGCGCGAGCAGGGCGGGGACGACGGCCTCCGGCGGCTGGGTGGCGGAGAGGTCCTCGCCCGGGGAGGCCTCCTCCAGCATCCGGGTGCGCATGTCCCCCGGCTCGAACGACCACACCCGCAGCCCGGTCTCCTCGCGGCCGAGGACGGCGGAGGCCTGGTCGAGCGCGGCCTTCGAGGCGCCGTACACGCCCCAGCCGGTGTACGGGACGACGGCGGCGTCGGAGCTGATGTTGAGGACGGTGCCGGCCCGTTCGCGCAGTTGCGGCAGCAGCAGCTGGGTGAGGGCGAGCGGGGCGAGCACATTGACCTCGAAGGTCTCCAGCACGCCGGGCAGCGGGTGGTCGGCCAGCCGCGGCATCGGGCCGCCCGCGAGGTCGTGACCGGCCAGCGTGCCGGCGTTGTTGACCAGCAGGTCGGCCCCGCCGAGCGCGGCGGCGGCCGAGGCGAGACGGGCGCGGTGGCCGTCGTCCACCACCGAGCCGGCCAGCGCGGTGACCTTGGTGACGGCGGCCAGTTCCGCCTCCACGGCGGAGAGTTCGGCCCGGTCACGCGCTGTGATCACCAGCTGCCGGCCCTCGGCGGCGAGCGCCCGGGCCAGGGCCCGGCCGAGACCGCGCGAGGCGCCGGTGACCACGGCGACGGAGGTGCTGTAGTACTGCGGCGATGCGTTCATGGCCTCACGATCCCTCCGGCACGGCCCCGGCCGGATCGGCCGCCGGGCCGGAGGAGGACCGGACCTTGGGACTACTCCGGGTGACCTAGGGCCCCGGCACGTTCCGCACCCCCGGCCCCGGCCTGCCCCGGGCGGTCGGCCGCCCAGGCCGCCGGGTCGGACCACGCGGCGAGCGTGCGACGGCTCTCGAAGCGACGCTCGGCGCCCGTCAGCGGATCGGTGAACTCGACCACCGAGGCGAGCAGTTGCAGCGGACGGCGGAAGTCGTCCGGGGCCGTCTCGGGCAGCACCACCGGGTAGACCGGGTCCCCGAGGATCGGCAGCCCCAGGCCGCTCATGTGCAGCCGCAGCTGGTGGGTGCGCCCGCTCAGCGGCCGCAGCCGGTAGCGGCCGAGCCCGCCGCGCCGTTCGACCAGCTCGATCCGGCTCTCGCTGTTCGGCGGGGCGTCGACCTCCCGGGCGGCGATCACCCCGCGCTCCTTGACGATGTGGCTGCGCACCGTGCGCGGCAGGCCGACCGCCGGGTCGTACCCGGCCACGGCCTGGTACTCCTTGCGGACCAGCCGGTCGCGGAAGAGCGTCTGGTAGGCGCCGCGGTCCTCCGGCCGCACCACGAACATGGCCAGGCCCGCGGTCAGCCGGTCCAGCCGGTGCGCGGGGCTGAGCGCGGGCAGGCCGAGCGTGTGGCGCAGCCGGGAGAGCGCCGTCTCGACGACGTGCCGGCCGCGGGGGGTGGTGGCGAGGAAGTGCGGTTTGTCGACCACCACGAGGTGCTCGTCGTGGTGCAGCACGTCCAGCTCGAACGGGACGCGCACCTCGTCCGGCAGGTCCCGGTAGAGCCACAGGTGGCCGCCGGGCCGGAACGGCTCGTCGTACCCGAGGGGGCCGTCCGTGCCGACGATCTCGCCGCCGCGCAGCAGGGCGTCGATCCTGGCCGGGTCGACCGTGGGCAGCCGGTGGCCGAGGTAGGCGCGGACGGTGGGCCAGGGGCCCTCGACGGGCAGGCGCAGGTGCACCGGGTCGACCCCGTTGCGCTGCGGGAGGGGCGCGGGCGGCCTCGTACTCTTGCGTCTCATCTCCCGGCCAGCCTACGCGGGCCGGCCTACGCGGTGGCCCGCGCCCGCCCGCCGGCCGCACCCCCTGGGCGCGGGCGCTCCCGAGGTGCCGACGGCGGTGCCCCCGGTGGAGAGTGGACGGTGAAGCCGCCCGCCCCCGCAGGAGCCGCCCGTGTCCGGAGACCGCCGCCAGGACGGTGCCGCCGCACGGCAGCGGACGGCCCGGCAGGGCGGCCGTGCCGAGCGGCGGGACGCCCGGCGGCAGGACACCGCGCGGGAGGGGCCGCCTCCGCTGCACCTGCCCCGGCGGGCCCGGCTGCTGCTGGCCTGCTCGGTCCTGCTGCTGGTGGCGGCCGCCGTGGCGGACCTGCTCTCGGGCCCCGAGACCACGGTCTCCCCCGCCCTCGCCGCCGTGCCCATCCTGTCCGGCGCGACCAGCCGGCGGGCCCGGGTGCCGCTGCTGGCCGGTGGGGCCGCGCTGATCGGGGTGGCGCTGCTGGAGCTCAACAACCGCGGGCTGCCGGAGTCCGTCCACGTCACCGCCGTGGTCGCGGTGGTGGCCGCCACGCTGGCGAGCACCGCGAACGTCGTCCTGGTGGCGGCCCGGGAGCGCGAGCTGTACCAGGTGCGGACGGTCGCCGAGGCGGCGCAGCGGGCCCTGCTGCGCCCGCCGCCGGAGCGGGTGGGGCCGCTGCGGGTGGCCGTGCGGTACGCGGCGGCGGCGGCCGAGGCGCGGATCGGCGGCGACCTGTACGAGGTGGTGGAGACCCCGTACGGGATCCGGGTGCTGCTCGGGGACGTGCAGGGCAACGGCCTGCCGGCGGTGGAGACGGCGGCGGACGTGCTGGGCGCGTTCCGCACGGCCGCGTCCGCCGAGCCGGACCTCGCCCGGCTCGCGGAGCGGCTGGACGCGGTGCTGGGCGCACCGGGCAAGGAGCGGTTCGCCACGGCGGTGCTGCTGAACGTGCCGCCCGCGCACGGCGACGACGGGCTCCCGGCGGCCGAGGTGGTCAACTGCGGGCATCCCCATCCGCTGCTGCGCCGGGACGGGCGGGTGAGCGAGCTGGAGCCGCCCGAGCACGCACCGCCGCTGGCGCTGCTGGGCCTGACCGGGTTCGACCACTACCGGACGGGCGGGTTCCGGCCGCGCGGCGGGGACCTGCTGCTGCTCTACACGGACGGGGTGTCCGAGGCCCGGGACGCCGCCGGCCGCTTCTACCCGCTGGCCGAACGGCTGGCCGAGCTGACCTCGCACGACCCGGACGCGCTGCTGGACCGGCTGCTGGCGGACGTGCGCGGCTACGTGGCCGGCGGGCTGGACGACGACGCGGCACTGCTCGCACTGCGCTGGGACCACTGAGCACGGGACCACTGCGCTGGGACCACCGAGCGCGCCGGACACCGAACAGCCGGCACCCACCCCCGCCCCCGCCCGTGGCCGACGCCGGTTGTACCAGCGTCGATGTCAGTGCCCCGTGCGAGGCTGTCCGGCAGCCGGTCGGCCGCCCGTACGGGGGGTCGCCGGAGCGGTCGGGATCATCGTCGAGGGGAGCACGTCATGGGCACCACGGTGAGCGGGGCGTTCGAGGTCACGTCGTGGGATCCGCAGGAGACGGACGAGCGGCCGGGGGCCACCCTCGGCCGGGTCCTGCTGGGCAAGACCTTCACCGGGCCGCTGGCCGGGACGAGCACGGTGCAGATGCTGTCCGTGATGGACGGCACGGGCGCGCCGGCCGCCTACGTCGCGGTGGAGCACTTCACCGGGGAGCTGGATCGCCGCAAGGGCTCCTTCGTGCTCCAGCACAGCGCGCCGGGCAGCCACGGAGAGCGGCTGGCCGTCCGGGTGGTGGCGGGGACGGGCACGGAGGAGCTGGCCGGGCTGACGGGCTCGCTGGAGATCGTCGTGGACGAGACGGGCGGGCACACCTACGCACTGGAGTACGACCTGGGCTGATCATCACACCGAAGGCCGATGCGAGCGCCGGGCCCAGAACCGGGCCGCGGGCCAGAACGGGGCCGAGAACCGGGCCCCGGGCCGAACGATCGCCCCGGACACGACCGGGACACGATCCGGGCGCGGTACCCGCGCGACCCGCCCCCGCGCTGACACGATGGTGCGATCAGTAGACCATCGGATGCGGAGGGTGAGCGATGGGTCCCATGACGGCCACGGACGGCGTCCCCACGGTGGATCAGGTGATCGAGCGGCTGCGGGAGATCGGGGCCGGGGCACCGCCGGCGGACGGCGTCACGGTGTTCAACCGGATGTACCTCACCGTGACCGAGCTGGTCGGCGCCTGCCTCGGCCAGGGGTACTTCGTGGACCCGGACGCCATGGCGGTGCTGGACGCGGTGTTCGCCGAGCGGTACCTGCTGGCCGTCGACGCCCTGGCCGCCGGGCAACGGGTGCCCGCCTGCTGGCGACCGCTGTTCGAGCTGCGCGCCCACCCGGGCGTCCACCCGCTGCAGTTCGCGCTGGCCGGGATGAACGCCCACATCGAGCACGACCTGCCGCTCGCCGTGGTGGACACCTGCCGGCTGCTGGGCCGCGCGCCGGCCGACCTGGCGGAGGACTACGACCGGATCAACGCCCTGCTGGCGCGCGCGGAGGCCGAGGTCCGGGAGCAGCTGATGCCCGGCCCGGACGCGCTGGAGTCGGCCGGCGCGCTCACCCACCTGGTGAGCGCCTGGTCGATCGACGCGGCCCGGGACGCGGCCTGGGCGAGCGCGCTGGCGCTCTGGGAGCTGAGGCGGGTGCCGTTCGCCGCGTCCGCGCTGGCCGCCGCCCTGGACGGCTCGGTCGGCCTGGTCGGCCGTGCCCTGCTGACCCCGCTCGACCCCGCGGACGCCGCCGACATCGCCGACACCGAGAACACCGCGGACACCGAGGACACCGAGGACGCCGCCCCGAGCACCCCGGTCACCGGCCCGGCCGGCCGGCTCCCCCTCGCGAGGAGCCGGCCTGCCGTGGCCTCCTAGCGACCCTCGGGGCCGCCGGGAGGGGCCGCCGGAAAGGGCCCGCCGGGAGGGGCCGGATCAGGCCCAGCTGGAGTGCAGCGGCTTGCCCTCGGCGTACCCGGCGGCGCTCTGGATGCCGACCACGGCCTTCTCGTGGAACTCCTCCAGGCTGGAGGCGCCCGCGTAGGTGCAGGAGCTGCGGACGCCCGCGACGATCGAGTCGATCAGGTCCTCCACGCCCGGGCGGGCCGGGTCGATGAACATCCGCGAGTGCGAGATGCCCTCCTCGAACAGCGCCTTGCGGGCCCGGTCGTACGCGGAGTCCTGGGCCGTGCGGTTGCTGACCGCGCGGGCCGAGGCCATGCCGAAGCTCTCCTTGTACTGGCGGCCGTCGGCGGTGGTCTGCAGGTCGCCGGGCGACTCGTAGGTGCCGGCGAACCACGAGCCGATCATCACATTGGACGCGCCCGCGGCCAGCGCCATGGCGACGTCACGCGGGTGGCGCACACCGCCGTCCGCCCAGACGTGCTTGCCGAGCCGGCGCGCCTCGGCGGCGCACTCCAGCACGGCCGAGAACTGCGGGCGGCCGACGCCGGTCATCATCCGGGTGGTGCACATGGCGCCCGGGCCGACTCCGACCTTGAGGATGTCGGCGCCCGCCTCGACCAGGTCGCGGACACCGGCGGCGGAGACCACGTTGCCGGCCACGATCGGCACCTGCGGGTCCAGGCCGCGCACCGCGCGCAGCGCGTTGATCATGGACTCCTGGTGGCCGTGCGCGGTGTCGACCACCAGCACGTCGGCACCGGCCTCGATCAGCGACTTGGCCTTGCCGGCCACGTCGCCGTTGATGCCGACGGTAACGGCGATCCGCAGCCGGCCGCCGTCGTCCACGGCGGGCGTGTAGAGGGTGGCGCGCAGCGCGTTCCTGCGGGTGAGGATGCCGACCAGGCGGCCCTCGCCGTCGACGACCGGGGCGAGCTTGCGGTGGCCCTCGTTGAGCCGGTCGAAGGCGGTGCGCGGGTCGATGCCCGCGTCGAGCAGCAGCAGGTCGCGGGACATCACGTCGGCGAGGCTGGTGAAGCGGTCCACGCCCTGGCAGTCGGAGTCGGTGACGACGCCGACCGGCCGGCCGTCCTCGACCACGACGAGCGCGCCGTGGGCCCGCTTGTGCAGCAGGGACAGCGCCTCGGCGACGGTGGCGCCGGGCTCCAGGGTGATGGCGGTGTCGTGCACCAGGTGGCGCTGCTTGACCCAGCCGATCACCTCGGCGATGACCTCGGTCGGGATGTCCTGCGGGATGGCCACCAGGCCGCCGCGGCGGGCCACGGTCTCGGCCATCCGGCGGCCGGCGATCGCGGTCATGTTGGCGACGACCAGCGGGATGGTGGTGCCGGTGCCGTCGTTCGAGGAGAGGTCGACGGCCTGCCGGGAGCCCACGGCGGAACGGCTCGGGACCATGAAGACGTCGTCGTACGTCAAGTCGTACGAGGGCTGCAGGTCGTTCAGGAAGCGCATCGGAAGTCTCCGTCTCCGGCTGTGGTGATTTCGCCCACGGGGTGGGCTGGGCCGGGAACGGGCGGACGCACTTGGCTCCCTTGACCCGTGCACCAATGCTCGCTCAAGCACGGGGGCAAACGCCAGTTCGGCGGACAGTCCTGAAGGTCCGCACGAGGTCCGGTCCGCGAGGAGCCTCCCCACTTGTACGAACCTACAGGAACGTCGTGGGCGGGCCCCCGAGGACGGCTCTTCGCCCCCGCGGGGCGCGCTCCCGTAGCATTCACGCGGTGAACGGTGTGGCGGAGACGGAGAGCGCGGCAGGCATGACGGCGGGTACGGCGGGTACGGACATCCAGGAGCCGGTCCGGGAGCGGATCGAGGAGCAGGACGGCACGGAGGAGATCGACTTCGGTCCGGGCCTCGACCCCGAGCGGCTGCGGCTGTGCCTGGAGGTGCTCGCCGAGCTCGACGAACTGCACGTCGACCACCCGGACGCGATCACCGTCCGCCAGGCGGTCGGCGGCATATTCCGTACGCTCAAGCAGCGTCGGCGCCAGGAGACCCGGGCGCGCAAGACCGCCAACGACCGGGCCGTCACCGCCCGTACGGCCACCGGCGCGCCGACCCGGATCGACGACGAGACCGCGGGCGCGTTCGGCCTGACCACCGTCACGACCACCGAGATCGCCGGAATCCTGGAGCGGCCGCGGTCCTGCTACACCTGCAAGGGCCGGTACGTCGAGGTCGACGCGTTCTACCACAACCTCTGCCAGCCCTGCGCGGCCAAGAACCGGGCCCGCCGGGACGCCCGGGCCGACCTCACCGGCAAGCGGGCACTGCTGACCGGCGGGCGCGCCAAGATCGGCATGTACATCGCGCTGATGCTGCTGCGCGACGGCGCCCACACCACGATCACCACGCGCTTCCCCAACGACGCCATCCGCCGCTTCACCGCGATGCCGGACAGCGCCGAGTGGCTGCACCGACTGAAGATCATCGGGATCGACCTGCGCGACCCGGCACAGGTCCTGGCGCTGGCCGACGAGGTCGCCGCGGACGGCCCGCTGGACATCCTGATCAACAACGCGGCGCAGACCGTGCGCCGCCCGCCGGAGTCCTACCGCGAGCTGCTGGCCGCCGAGTCCGCGCCGCTGCCGGCCGGCGAACTGCCCGCCTCCACCACCATCGGCCGCTTCGGCAGCGGCAGCGTCGACCTGCCCGCGCTGCCCGCGCAGGCGGACGGCGGACAGCGGATCTCCGCCGAGGACGTCACCTCGCTCGCGCTGGTCACCGGCTCGGCGACGCCCGCCCGGATCGAGGCCGGCACCGCGATCGACGCCGGCGGCCTGGTGCCCGACCTGGCGCCGACCAACAGCTGGGTGCAGACCGTCAACGAGGTCGGCCCGGTGGAGTTGCTGGAGGTCCAGCTCTGCAACTCCACCGCGCCGTTCATCCTGATCAGCCGGCTGCGCCCGGCGATGGCCGCCTCCGCCTCGCGCCGCAAGTACGTGGTCAACGTCTCGGCGATGGAGGGCGTGTTCGCCCGCGGCTACAAGGGCGCCGGCCATCCGCACACCAACATGGCCAAGGCCGCGCTCAACATGCTCACCCGCACCAGCGCGGAGGAGATGTTCCGGACCGACGGCATCCTGATGACCGCCGTCGACACCGGCTGGATCACCGACGAGCGCCCGCACCCGGACAAGATGCGGCTGGCCGACGAGGGCTTCCACGCCCCGCTGGACCTGGTCGACGGGGCCGCCCGGGTCTACGACCCGATCGTCCGCGGAGAGCAGGGCGAGGACCTGTACGGCTGCTTCCTGAAGGACTTCGAGCGCGGCCAGTGGTGACGGCCGCGCCGGTGACGGCGCGGTGACGACGGTGACGACGGTGACGACGGTGACGACGGAGGGGGACCGGATGGGCGTGGCACCGATGCTCGGCGCGGGAGTGATCGTGCCGACCGGCGACGGGCGGGTGCTGATCGGCCGCCGCACCACGGCCGGGGAGCCGCCCACCTGGAGCCTGCCCGGCGGCAAGGTGGACCACCCGGGCGAGTCCTTCGAGCAGGCCGCCGCCCGGGAGCTCGCCGAGGAGACCGGCATCGTGCTGCCGGCCTCCGCGATGCGCGTCCTGGCGGTGCTGCTCGACCACGAGCTGGGCCGCCCCCGGCTGACCGCGGCCGTCCTGGCCCCGGCCAGCCTCGCCCCCGCCGAGGTCACCGAGCCGCACGCCTGCGCCGGCTGGGAGCGGGTCCCGGTGGACGCGCTGCCGGAGCCGATGTTCTACCCGTCCGGCCTGGTGCTCGGCAGCTGGCTGGGCCGCGGCACCCCGCCGCGCGACGGCACGTACGTCTACCCGGTGACCGGGTAGGCGTACGGCTCGCGCGGGCCCGGGCCCTGGACGGCTCGGCCGCGGCCGTCTCAGCCGTAAGGACCCGGCGGGCCCCGCGGGCTCAGCCGCTGCGGGCGGCCTCGGGGCCGGTCAGGCGGCGCAGCAGCGGGAGCGTCGAGGCGATGATCCCGAGCGAGGCGGCCAGCCCCAGGCCCACCAGCGCGAAGTAGACCGCGCCCGGGGTGACCAGCTCGTAGTTCATCTGCGCCTTCAGGAACAGGTGCGCCGTCAGCAGGCCCGTCCCGGTGGCGAGGAGGGACACCACCAGCAGCGGCACCGCGGTCTCCAGCCCCACCACCCGGCGCAGCAGGCCGAGCGGCACGCCCGTCAGCCGCAGCAGGGCGAACGGCCGGCGGCGGTCGGCGAGCCCGGCGACCACGCTGACCGCGAGGCTGCAGCCGGCGATCGGCAGGGTGGTGAGCATGACGACGTTGGCGAGCTGGCGCCAGCCGGCGAGCTCGCGCTGGCTGGTGGAGGCCCAGTCGCCGACGGTCCGGGAGCGGTGTTCCGGGTAGGCGCGGGTCAGCAGGGTGCGGACGCGTTCCTTGGCCGCCGTGGAGCCGTCGGTGGTGGTGTAGAGCATCTGGACCGGACGGCGGGCGAGCTCGTCGGCGGTGAGCGGGACGGCCTTCCACTCCTTGCCGCCGTTGCTCTCCAGGTCGGAGAAGACCCAGACCGGTACGGCGACCACCTCGGCGCCGGCCGGGCAGCGGCCGGCCACCGGGACCTTGGCGAGGTCCGCGCAGGAGACCAGGTGGGAGAGCATCCGGGGGTCGGCGGGGTTGGCCCCCAGCCGGTCCTGGTCCGGGTGGACCACGGCCGTGCCCCGCACCCCGGGCAGCGCGGCCAGGTCGGCGAGCAGCCGCTCGGGCAGCCGCTGCGTCATCGGCGGGTCGTCGAACAGCGCGCCGTGCACGATGGCGGCCCGGGTCTCGACGTCGCCGCTGAGCTCACCCCGGTGCTCGTTGATGGTGCCGATGATGCCCACCGTGGCGCTGGTGACGAACAGCGCCAGGACCAGCCCGCTGACCGAGCGGAAGGCTCCCCTCGGGTCGTCGGCCATCCGCCGGACCGCGATCAGCGCGGCCGGACGGCCGATCCGGCCCGCCATCGCCCGGGCGGCGACCATGGTCAGCCAGGGGCCGGCGACCACCAGGCCGATCATCACCAGGAAGAAGCCGGTCAGGTACGCGACGGTCTGCGCGTCCGTGGACTCCGGCCGGCGCCCGACGAACCAGGCGAGCTCGCCCAGCCCGGCCGCCAGAGGGCCCAGCCGCCAGGCCCGCGGCGGCGGCGGCGTGACCCGGCGGCTGACGCCCAGCGGCGAGATGGTCACCCGGCGCAGGGCCAGCCAGGCGGCGGCCGTCGCAGCGACCGGCACCCCGAGCGCGACCGCGAGGACCTGCGGGACCGTCAGCGTGAGGTCCTCCACGAAGAACCGGTCACCGGTGAACGGCACGGTCGCCACCAGCGGACGCAGCACCAGGAACAGGACGAACCCGGCGGCCGTCCCCGCGACCGCGGCGAGCGTGGACTCCACCGCGGAGATCACCGCGACCTGGCCCGGGGTGGCGCCGACCAGGCGCATCGCCGCGTAGCGCTGCTCGCGACGGGCGGCCGCGAGACGGGTGGCCGTGCCGATGAAGACGGTCACCGGGAAGATCAGCGCGGCGGCGACCACGGAGAGGGTCAGGGTCATGGCGTCGCCGCGCACGCCCAGCCCCGGGCAGTCCTGGCACTCCTCGGGGAGCGAGGTGGCGATCGCGGTGACCGGCTTGGCGCCCGGCCTGGCCGAGACCTTCTCGACGGTGCCGCCGACGACCGCGACCAGCGAGTCCGGGGACTGCAGGGCGGCGTCGCCGAGTTCGCCGGCCAGGGTGCCGGGGAAGCGGTCGCCGAGCTGGTCGGCCGGCAGCTCCCGGACCAGCTTCGCCAGCGCGGGCGAGGCGTAGTACTCGCCGGGGGCGGGGAGCTTCGTCAGGCCGGGCGGCACGGGCGCGGTCGGCCCGGTCGGGGCGACCTCGAAGAGCCGCAGCTCACGCCCGTCGTGGTAGTCGGAGCGCTGGGCCCACCAGAGCGGGTCCACCGCGGCCGTCTCGGTGGCGCTCACCGAGCCGGAGTTGTACCAGAACAGGCGGTCGTTGGCCTTGTCGACGGCGTTGATGCTGGAGAGGGTCGACAGCAGCAGGCCGACGCCGATCGACACGGCCGCCCCGATGATCAGCAGCCGGGTGAGCGCCTCCTTCCCGCCGCTGAGGGCCAGGCGCAGGGCGAAGGGGATCACGAGGCGACCCGATCCGCCGGGCGCAGAGCGGTGGCCCGGCCGTCGCGGACGACGGCCTCCCGGTCGGCGTAGGCGGCGACCCGGGCCTCGTGGGTGACCACGATGACGGTGGTGCCCTGTTCACGGGCGGAGCCGACCATGAGGTCCATGACCTGCTCGCCGGTGAGCGAGTCCAGGGCGCCGGTCGGCTCGTCCGCGAAGAGCACCTGCGGGCGGGCCACCAGACCGCGGGCGAGCGCGACGCGCTGGGCCTGGCCGCCGGACAGCTCGCCGGAACGGCGGCGCTCCAGCCCGTCCAGGCCGAGCCGGGCGAACCACGGGCGGGCCTCCGCCAGCGCGGCCGACCGCCGCTTGCCGCCCAGCAGCAGCGGCAGCGCGACGTTCTCCTCGGCGGTCAACTCGGGCACCAGCTGGCCGAACTGGAAGACGAAGCCGAAGGAGTCCCGGCGCAGGGCGCTGCGCCCGGTCTCGCCGAGGTCGTCGATCCGGCGGCCGTTGAAGTGCACCTCCCCCGAGCCGGGGGTCAGGATGCCCGCCAGGCAGTGCAGTAACGTCGACTTGCCGGAGCCGCTGGGCCCCATGATGGCGAGGACCTCGCCGGCGTCGACCGCGAGCGAGGCCCCGCGCAGCGCGGGCGTCTCGCCGAAGGACAGCGTGATGTCACGGGCTTCGAGCAGCGGGGCGGTCATCGGCGCACCGCCTCGGCGAGGGCGTCCAGGCGGGCGGTGGTGAGGTCGATCCAGCGCAGGTCCGCCTCCAGGTGGAACAGCCCGTGGTCGGCCAGCAGGGCGTCCAGCATCTCGCCGCTGCGGCGCAGTTGGGTCAGCTCGCGCATCCGCTGGAGGTGCGCGGCACGCTGGGTGTCGAGGTACTCCTCGGCGCTGCGGCCGAGCATCAGCGCCAGCACCACCTTGGTGAACAGGGTGGTCTGCAGGTGCGGCTCGGGCGCGATCGGTTCGGTCAGCCAGGTCTCGAACTCGGTCACCCCGGCCTCGGTGATGACGTAGCGCTTGCGGTCCGGCCCGTCCCCGGGCTCGGCGTCGGCGGCCACCACCTTCCCGTCCCGCGCGAGCCGGCCGAGGGTCGAGTAGACCTGGCCGTACGGAAGGGGCTTGCCGCGACCGAACAGCTGGTCGTAGTCGCGCTTGAGGTCGTAGCCGTGGCTGGGCTCGCGTTCGAGCAGCCCGAGAAGGGTCAGTGGAACACTCATGGGAAGACCATACACCGAGGGTATACCTCCGGTGTATACATCCGGGTGACTCTTCTCGGACCGGGTGACCGGGGCCGCCGACTGCCGGCGCTTGCGCCTGCCCCTGGGGGAGGGGACAGAGTGGCCGGGTGCACGACGACTTGATCACCATCGGGGAGCTCTCGGCGCGGACCAGGCTGAGTCCCAAGGCGCTGCGGCTGTACGGGGACCGGGGGCTGCTGGCCCCCGCCCGGACCGATCCGCGGACGGGGGTCCGCCGGTACGGGCCGGAGCAGGTGGAGCGGGCCCGGCGGATCGCGCTGCTGCGCGGGGCCGGGATGCCGTTGGCGGACGTCGCCGCGGTGCTCGATCCCGGGGGTGAGGAGTCGGTGCGGCTGTTGGACGCGTACTGGCGGCGGGAGGAGAACGCCCACGCCGCGCGCCGGGAGATGGCGCGGTACGCACGAACCGTTCTGAGCGGAGAGGAACCGACCGTGCAGCAGAGCACGTACACGATCGCCGAGCGAGACGTCCCGGAGCAGCAGGTGGTGTCCATCCAGGGGCACGCCGACGCCGCCAGGCTTCCGGACTTCCTGGCGGAGGCCACCGAGGAGCTCTTCGCCCATCTGCGGGCGGTGGGAGCCTGCCTGTCCGGACCGGTCTTCGCGATCTACCACGGGCATGTGGACCAGGACTCCGACGGCCCGGTGGAGGTCTGCGCGCCGACCGCCAACGCGGTCGCGCCGGCGGGGCGGGTCGGCGTGCGCATCGAACCGGCCCGCCACGAGGCGTTCCTCGAACTGCCCCGGGAGGCCGGAGGGTTCGCGGGGATGCTGGCCGCCCACAACGCCGTCCAGGACTGGCTGACCGCCCGGGGGCTCGGCCACTGCGCCTCACCCCGGGAGGTCTACCACCCGAACCGGGCCACCGCGGCGCACGACGAGCACGCGCTCGACGTCGCGTACCCGTTCATCCCCTCCGCGTAGGGTCCGTCAGGCGGGCGGGACCTTCCACTGCTGGGCCTTGTTGCCGGGGGTGCAGGTGACCATGGTCACCGGGTTGCCGGCACCGTTGTCGGTCAGGCAGGTGGAGCCCATGTAGTCCTTGAGGTAGAAGGCGCCCGAGGTCGGCGCCGGGGACACCGTCCAGTTGGTCATGAAGCTGAAGCCCGGCGACAGCATCACCTTGTTGCTGCCGGTGTCCTGGACGAGGACCGGGCCGCCCAGGTTGCAGGCGTTGAACTGGTGCCAGCTGCTCGGGACGGTGTGGACCCAGCCGTAGCTGCTCGCGCCGCCCATGACCAGGACGTTGCCGCCGCTCAGGTCGGACTGGGCAAGGCCGGCCCGCAGACCGTCGCCGACGTTCACCAGGTAGCCCCAGTTGGTGCCGCCGCAGCCCTGCGGGACGGTTTCGGTCACCGGCGGGGGTGTCTGGGCGGGCGGGGCACTGGGGGCGGGGGGCTGAGCGGGCACCGCCGGCGGGTTGGCCGGGGCGGTGGCGCCGGGGCGCGGGGCGGAACCGCCCTGCCCGCCGGCAGCGGCTCCGCCACCCGACCCCGAACCGCCGACGGCCCCGGCGCCCGTACCGCCGGCCGCGCCACCGACCACTGCGCCGGCGCCGGCACCGCCGGCCGGGTTCGGGTTGACGGGCTGGCCGGGGACGGCGGCGGCGGGGTCGGTCGGGACGGGCGTGGCCCCGGGTGTCACCGGGGTGCCGGTGGGCGGCGGCGTGGCGGCGTCCGTCGCGGCGGAGGCGGTGACGCCGGGGGTCGTCCCGGCGACCGCGGCGGGCGGCTGCCCGCCGGCCCGGCCCGCCTCGGAGCGGAAGGGCGCCAGGTCGACGATCATCGCGGTGCCGGCGCTCACCGTGATGATCACCGGGATCACCACGGGGACGAACAGCCGGCGCCGGGTCCGGGCGGCCGCGGTGTCGGCCTCGGGGCGCGCGGCGGGCCTGCCCTTGCCGCCCTCTTCGCCCCCGGTGGCCTTGCCCTTGCTGCCCTCCTCGCCCTCGGCGGCCTTGCCCTTGCCGCCCTTCTCCCCCGCCGGGGCCTCGGCTCGGGGAGCTTTCGGAGCATCGGCCGGCGGCACCACCGCGGCGGCCGGCGGCGCGTCCGACACCGCGACCGGGGCCGCGCCGATCGCCGCCCGCGCCGCGGCCGCCATCGCCGCGGCGTCGGCGAACCGGTCCTCCGGCTGCTTGGCGAGTGCGGTGGTGAGGAAGTCCCGGACGGGCCCGGGCAGGGTGTCCGGCAGTTCGGGGAGGGGTTCGCGGATGTGCTTGAGCGCCACCTCCAGCACGCTCTCCCCGCTGAACGGCGTCTCGCCGATGAGGAGTTCGTAGCCGACCACGCCGATCGAGTAGAGGTCGCCGGCCGGGGCGGCGGCGACCTTGCCCTCGGCCTGCTCGGGGGCCATGTACAGGGCGGTGCCGAGGACGGTGTGGGAGGCGGTGATCTTGGTGCTGGCGATGGCCCGGGCGATGCCGAAGTCGGTCACCGTGATCTCGTCGCCGGCCCGGACCATCAGGTTGGACGGTTTGATGTCCCGGTGCACGATGTCCTGCCGGTGCGCGGTGTGCAGCGCGTCGAGCGCCCGGGCCAGCAGGCCGAGCGCCCGCTCGGGCGACATCGGACCGCTCTCGGCGAGGACGGCGTCCAGCGGCCGGCCGTCGACGAGCTCCATGACGATGTACGCGGCGCGCTCCGCGCCGTCCTCGTCCCCGGCATCCCCTCCGCCGAAAACGCCCCCGGTCTCGCCGTAGTCGTGGACGTCCACGATGCCGGGGTGGTTGAGCGCGGCGAGCAGTTGGGCCTCGCGCCGGAAGCGCATGGCGAAGGTGCCGTCCTCGAACAGCGCCTGGTGCAGGAGCTTGACGGCGACCTGCCGTTCCAGCACCTCGTCCTCGGCGCGCCAGACGGAGCCCATCCCTCCGCCGCCGATGCGCTCGGTCAGCCTGTAGCGCCCGCCGAGCACGGTCCCCCGACCGCTCATCCTGTGTTCGCCTCCTGTCGTTCCCCGACCGGTTCCGTCCGATGTGCGGACAGTCTGCCAGAGGCCGTCGAGGCCGACACCGTTGCCACCGCCCCAGCTGAGCACCCATCAGGAACCAGGCCCGCACCCGCCCCTCCCGCACCACCCCCGTCCGGAAGTTGGATCACTGTTAACCCTGCCGCGACCTGCCGATTCCCGCCCGTCCGCGCGCCCGGGGGTGCAATGATCACGGACCCCGCCCGGCCGCCCGCGGACCTCGCCCCGCCCCTCGACCGGCGTGAATAATGGTCTATACCAATGAGGTACTGTGGCGCCCGGAGCTGTCAGAAACACGGCTGTGGGGGCCTCATGACCGTCCATCACCTTCCGCTTCCTCCTTCCGATCAGGAGCTCTACTGGTACTTCGGACCACAGCGCCGCTGGGTGCTGGTCTGCACCTCCCTCGCCTTCGCCTTCACCGCGGCGACCATGTTCACCTTCTCGCTGCGCACCCCCGCCCTCTGGGTCTTCCTCGCGGTCCTCGCGCTCAACGTCGTCGCGCTCGCGCTGTCGTCCGTCAACAGCCTGCGAGGGCGCCGGCTGACCCGGCAGTCGCACGAGGTCCTGGTCAACGCCTGGAACCCGGCCGAACTGCCCACCGTCGACCTCTACCTGCCGACCTGCGGCGAGCCGCTCGACGTACTCGACAACGCCTACCGGGCGGTCCGCGCACTCGACTGGCCGGACGCGCTCACCGTCTGGGTGCTCGACGACGGCGACCGGCCCGAGGTGGCCGAACTGGCGGCCGCGTACGGCTACGCGTACGTCGTGCGGCCCGACCGCGGGCACCTCAAGAAGGCCGGCAACCTCAACCACGCGCTCACCCTGAGCACCGGCGAGTACATCGCCATCCTGGACGCCGACTTCGCGCCCCGGCCGGACTTCCTGCGCCACCTGGTGCCGTACCTCGCCGACCCGCGGATCGGCATCGTGCAGAGCCCGCAGTGCTTCGACACCGACGGCTCGATGGACTGGATCCAGCGCGCCGCCGGCTCGGCGCAGGAGTGGTTCTTCCGCTGGATCCAGCCCTCCCGGGACGCCAGCGACGCGGCCATCTGCTGCGGGAGCAACGCCGTCTACCGGCGGGCGGCGGTCGACGCGGCCGGCGGCTTCGCCCGGCTCGACCACAGCGAGGACCTGTTCACCGGGCTCGCCCTGTACGAACGCGGCTACCGCACCCTGTACGTCCCGGTGCTGGTCGCCAAGGGCACCTCGCCCGACAACCTCGCCAGCTTCGTCAACCAGCAGTACCGCTGGGCGATGGGCAACCTGCACCTGCTCGGCTCGCCGGTGCTCAGGCGGATCGGCGCGCCCTGGCGGATGCGGCTCTGCTTCCACGAGGGCGTCGTCGGCTACCTGGCCGCGACCGTGAACGTGTTCGTCGCGCCGCTGCCGCCGCTGGTCATGATGTTCTGGTACCCGGAGCAGATCCGGCCGTGGCACGTGCTGCCGCTGCTGGCCCCGCTCTGGCTCTGGCACGTGCTGCTGCCCCGGGTCAGCCGCACCCGCTGGCGGATCGAGGTGATCCGCTCCAACGTGCTGATGAGCGTCGCCGCCGGGGCCGCCTTCTGGCACACCCTGCGCGGCCGCAGCGCCGCCTGGGTGCCCACCGGAGCCGGCCGCGCCCGGCCCGGCGGACTGGCCCGCCGGGTGGTGCAGGTCTCGCTGCTGTGGCTCTGCGCCTCGCTCGGCGCGGCCGCCGTCGGCCTCGCGCTGGCCGTGGTCCGCAACGGCTGGGAGCCCACCTGGGGGCTCGCGCTGTACCTGGCCGTGCAGTGCCAGATCGGCCTGCCGCTGATCCGCGACCTGGTCGCCGAACTGCGGCCCGCCCGTGCCGACGGCCCCCGCGCCGCCGGGCCGGCCCGCGCCGGGAACGCCCTGGTCGGGCGGCCCGCGCTCCGCCTCCCGTCCTTCCGGACGTCCACCGCCACAGGAACGACCCCGGCGGCGACCCCGGCCACCGGGCAGCCGGCCGGGGCGGCGGCCGGCGGGATGCTGCCGCGACGCTGGCCCGAGGCGCTGGCCACCACCGTCACCCTCGTCCTCACCGCTCTGCTCGCCTCCGGCTGGGTCAGCCCGATGCTGCCCTGGCTCGGGTGAAAGGCCGTCACGCCGATGTCCGAGAACCTGGTCCCGGAGCTCCGTCCGGAGTCCTACACCATCCCCGGCCCGCCGCCCGGCGACCCCGGCACCCGGAGCTCCGACACTCCGGGCGCCGGGCCGCACGCGGCCGGCTTCCGCCCTGACATCGAGGGCCTGCGCGCGGTCGCGGTCCTCGCCGTCCTCGCCTTCCACGCCTCCGTCCCCGGCCTCGCCGGCGGCTTCGTCGGCGTGGACGTCTTCTTCGTCATCTCCGGCTACCTGATCACCGGCCTGCTGCTGCGCGAGGCCGTCACCACCGGCCGGATCCGGCTGGGCGAGTTCTTCTCCCGCCGGGCCCGCCGACTGCTGCCCTCGGCCGCCGTCGTCCTCGCCGCGGTGGCGGTGGCCGGCGCCTGGCTCACCGTCCCGCTGCGCCGCGCCGACCTGGAGCACGACGTGCTCGGCGCGGCGCTCTCGGTCGCCAACTGGCGCTTCGTGGCGCAGCGGACCGACTACCTGGCGGCCTCCCGGGACGAGAGCCCGCTGCTGCACTTCTGGTCGCTGGCGGTGGAGGAGCAGTTCTACCTGGGGTGGGCGCCGCTGCTCGCGCTGCTGGTGTCCCCGGCGGTGCGCGCCGCCCGCCGCGGTACGGCCGTACGGGCCCTGGCGGTCGCGGCGGCGGTGCTGCTGACGGCGGGCTCGTTCGCCCTGGCGCTGCGCTGGACGCACGACTCGGTCTCGCTCGCGTACCTCGGAACGCCGTCCCGGGTCTGGCAGTTCGGCGTCGGCGCGCTGCTCGCCCTGCTGCCCTGGCACCGGTTCACCCGGCGAACCCCGCGGTTCCTGCGACCGTTGGCCGGATGGGCCGGGGCGGGGGCCGTGGTCTGGTGCGTCCTCGCGTACGACGCCACAACCCCCTACCCGGGGTACGCCGCGCTCGTCCCGACCCTGGGCACCGCCGCGGTCATCCTCGCCGGCGTGCCCGGCACACCCGGAGCGTCCGGACCGAGCCCCCTCGGGGTGGACCGGCTGCTTGCCACCCGGGTGCCGAGGGCGATCGGCCGGCTCTCCTACAACCTCTACCTGTGGCACTGGCCGGTCCTGGTGCTGGCCGCGGCCCGCTTCGGCCCGCTGGGCTGGCCGGCCAAGGTGGCGCTGACGGCGGCCTCGGCACTGCCCGCGGCGGCGGTGCTGCGCTGGGTCGAGCGGCCGCTGCGGCGCAGCCGTACGGTCTCCGAACTACCCAGGCGCGGGCTGTCGTTGGGGCTTTCGGCGGTGGTGGTCCCGGTGGTGCTGGCGCTGGTCGTCGGCACCGGGACGCTGCGCCAGCTCGGCCCGGCCGGGCCGGTCGACCTGCTCGGTCTGCCGCCCGGTTCACCGGACGGCACCTCCCTGCTGGTGCGGACCGCGAACGCGGCCAAGGGCGGCCCGATCGTCCCCGACCCGGTGCAGGCCCGGAAGGACTTCCCGCCGGACGGCGCCTGCGAGGTGGACCCGGCCGCGACCAGCAGCCCGGCCTGCCTGTTCGGCGTCCCCGACAGCCCGGACCGGATCGTGCTGCTCGGCGACTCGCACGCCGGGCAGTGGTTCTCCCCGATGCTGGCGCTCGCAGGCCAACGGCACTGGGCACTGGAGGAGTTGGTGAAGCAGGGCTGCCCGCTGCCGGAGATCCCGGTGGTCAACCCGCAGCTGGGCCGCGCCTACCGCGAGTGCGACACCTGGCGGGCCGAGAGCCTGGCCCGGATCCAGCGCGGGCCCAAACCCCGCCTGATCGTGGTCGGTTCGCTCAACCGGTACACCGACGACCGTGAACTCCTGCTGCGCGGCTGGGAGAAGACCCTGGCGCCGCTGCGCGAGCTCGGCGTGCCGATCGTCTACGTCCAGGACACCCCGGTGCCCGGGACGGACGTCCCGGCCTGCGTCTCCGGCCACACCGACGACCCGGCCGCCTGCGAGTTCCAGCGGTCCGCGGCGCAGTGGCCCGACCCGCTGGCCGAGGCGATCGCGGCCGGCCGACTGCCGGGGATGCGCACCGTCCAGGTGAACTCGGTCATCTGCCCCGGCTCGGGCCGCAGTTGCCCGGCGGTGCTGGAACGCGTCCTGCTGTACCGCGACGACTCGCACCTCACCAATGCGGCGGCCGTGCTGCTCACACCGCGACTGGAACGGCTGATGGTGGAGGCCGGGGCACTCCCCGCCGTCACCACCGGGGCCGGAGGCGTCACCGGGGCCGGAGGCGTCGGAGGCGGCGGCACCGCCGCTCCCGGGCCGGACGGCTGGACCCGGGTCTTCCGGGACGACTTCGACGGCCCGGCCGGCAGCCGCCCCTCGGCCGCCGACTGGCAGTACGACCTCGGCACCTGCTACCCCGGCTGCCCCGCGCCGCAGTGGGGCACCGGCGAGATCGAGACGATGACCGACTCCACGGCCAATGTCCGGCTGGACGGCGGCGGCCACCTGGAGATCGTGCCCACCCTGGAGAACGGCCGGTGGAGCTCCGGCCGGATCGAGTCCCGGCGCGCGGACTTCGCGCCGCCGCCGGGCGGGGTGCTGCGCATCGAGGCCTCGCTCGCCCTGCCGGACGTCACCGGCCCGGCCGCGGCCGGCTACTGGCCCGCCTTCTGGACGCTCGGCGCCGAACTGCGCCAGGGGTACACCGGCTGGCCGGCGATCGGGGAGCTGGACGTGATGGAGTCGGTCAACGGCCGGGACGCGGTCTTCGGCACCATGCACTGCGGCGTCCTGGACGGCGGCCCCTGCCGGGAGCCGAAGGGGCTGGGCTCGGGCGAGGTCCCGTGTGCCGGCTGCCGTTCGGCCTTCCACACCTACGCGGTGGAGGTCGACCTCACCCCGGGCGCGGAGCAGGTGCGCTGGTACCTCGACGGCCGGGAGTACCACCGGGTGGCGGCCGCCGGGATGGACCGGGCCACCTGGGACCGCGCGGTGGACCACGGGCTGTTCCTGATCCTCAACGTGGCCGTGGGCGGCAACCTGCCGGCCGCCATGGGCGCCGCACCCGGGCCCGCCACCGAGCCGGGCCACGCCCTGCGGGTCGACCACGTCACCGTGTCGGCCCGGGCGGGCGCCCGTCCGTGAGCCGGGGCACCGCAGTGAGCCGGGGCACCCGTCCGTGAACCAGGGCGCCAGCACGTGAGGCACGCCGGGCCCGGCCGCACACCCGTCACAGGGTGCGCGGCCGGGCCCGGGCGCGCTCAGGGCACCGCGTCGTACGTGTAGAGCGCGGAGGCGTCCAACACGCTCGCGGGCGTGGCCGAGGGGCCGATCGGGGAGACGATCGGGTCCGAGAGCCGGTGCCCGAGCAGCAGGTCCGGCTCGTCGTCACCGGGGAGGTAGCTGCGGCCGTGGCGGGCCATCCAGCCCTCCCAGAGCCGGTCCACGTTGCAGTGGTGCAGGTGGAACACCGGGTCGTTGGGCGAGGCGGCCACGCCCATGTCCCGGCCGACCCAGCCGTGCACCTGGTTGTGCAGGCCGCCGGGCGGCCGGAAGCCCTCCAGCCGGTTGCGGAACCCCCTCGACCTGCGGTCCCAGGGGGCCTTGTCGTACGTGGCGAGGTCCGGGTCGGCCATGGTGTCGAAGAGCGCCGTCACCTGGGCGGGCGTGGGCAGCGCGGTGCCGTTCGCGGCGAGCGCCCGGTTGAGCCCGCGGTTCGTCCGGATCAGGGTGAGGGCCGAGTCGGTGGCGATCCTGACCCGGAAGCCCGCCGGGTCGGCGGGGTCGAAGCGGAACGGCCCGTCGGTGACCGGCTGTCCGCTGCCGCCCAGGCAGTCCGGCTTCCACAGGGCGCTGTCGGCCGGGCGGCCCGGCGCCGCGTCCGCCGTCCAGTCCCAGTACGGCAGGCCGAAGCCCGGATCGCCCAGCACCCGCTGCAGGTTGACCTCCAGCAGGATCAGCATGACGCGGTGCCAGGGCAGGAAGATCGGCCCGCGGTGGGCCGCGTTGCGCAGGTTCGGGTCACCGCCGGGCGGCACGGCGGTGCGCATCGCCATCACGTGCCAGATCACGAACAGGTCGTAGGTGCTCACCGGGGACGGTGTGCCGCCGATCCCGAAATCGCTGGTGGTGCGGGTGGAGTCCTCCCGCTTCAGCCGCAGCACGCCCTCGGTGTACGCGTCCCGGACGGCGGGGTCGCTCAGGATGTTCCTCCGCTGGACGGCCACCTCAGCCACCCCCGTGCCCGGGGCCGCCGTGCCCGCCACCGCCGTGACCTCCGGGGCCGCCACCATGACCGCCGTCCCCGTGCCCGCCGTGCCCCCCGTGCCCGCCGTGCCCGCCTGGGCCGACCGTGCCGGGGAACTCGTCGGGGTAGTGGTCCACCAGTGCCCGCACCGCGTCCAGCGCCGAGAGGAACTGGTAGGTGGGCAGCGCGTGGCAGTGCACCTCGCCGTCGTCGTCCACCCCGAGGTGGGCCGCCACCGGCCGCCCGTCCACGGTGATCTCGTAGGTGGTGGTCACGACGATCCGGTGGCCCTCGTACAGATCCGTGCGGACCGTGGTGGCCGGGCCGGGGTGATGGGCCGTCGGCGGCTGCGGCAGTCCGCTCAGGTACTCGCCCAGCCGGGCCGGTTCCGCGGCGGCCCTCAGGTCGTCCAGATCCATCGCTCTCCTCGTGTGCCCATTGCGCCTCCTCGCACGACCGCGGCGACGCCTCGGGTGACCGCCGCATCCGCTCGCGTGACCGGGCAACGACTCGGGTGACCGCCGCAGCGCCTCGCGTGACCGCCGCAGCGCCTCGCGTGACCGCTCCGGACCACCGTGCCGCAGAACCCCGGGCCCCGCAGCTCGGCGAAATTCCCTGCTCGCCCGGGCGGCCCGCTGGCATGCTGGTGCCGTGGACGGACCGGAGATCTGGATCGACTTCGCCCCCGAGCTGCGCCCCTTCGTCGGTGTGCGCCGCCGCGAGGGCCGCACGGCGGTGCGCACCGACGGCGCCGCGACGCTCGGCCATGTGGTCGAGTCGCTCGGCGTGCCGCTCACCGAGGTGGGCACCCTGCTCGCCGGCGGCGGGCCGGTCGGGGCCTCGCACGTGCCCCGGGCCGGCGAGGAGATCGAGGTGCTCGGGGTGCGCCGGCCGCAGCCGCTGCCCGGCCCGCCCCGGTTCCTGCTGGACGTGCACCTCGGCACGCTGGCCCGCCGGCTGCGGCTGCTGGGCGTGGACGCCGCCTACGAGAGCGTGGACATCGGCGACCCGGCCCTGGCCGCCCGTTCGGCCGCCGAGCGCCGGGTGCTGCTCTCCCGCGACCGCGGTCTGCTGCACCGGCGCGAGCTCTGGGCCGGCGCGTACGTCTACAGCCACCGCCCGGCGGAGCAGCTGCGCGACGTGCTGTCCCGCTTCGCTCCCCCGCTGGCCCCCTGGACCAGGTGCACGGCCTGCAACGGCACGCTGCGCGCCGCCGCCAAGGAGTCGGTGCAGGGCCGTCTGGAGGACGGCACCGAGCGCTCGTACGACGTCTTCGCCCAGTGCGCCGACTGCGCGCAGGTGTACTGGCGGGGCGCGCACCACGCCCGGCTGAGCGGGATCGTGGCGGAGGCGGTGGCCGAGTTCGGCGGGCCGGACGCGGACGGGGCCGCCGGCGGGCCCGGCCCGGACGGCGCTGCCGGGACTGCCGGGACTGCCGTGGGGAGTGCCGCCGAGGACGCCGGCGAGGGCGCCCTCACCCCTTGAGCACCCCGAGCGGCACCAGCCGGGCCACCGTCCGGCCCAGCCCGTTGCGCTCGCCCGCCGTGACCACCGCGTCCACGTCCTTGTAGGCCTCCGGGGCCTCCTCGGTCGCGCCGCGCCAGGAGGTCGGGCGGGCCGAGACCCCGGCGGCGGCCAGCTCGGAGCGCAGGTGGCGGATGTCGATCTCACGCTGCGCCCGGTGCCGGCTCCAGACCCGGCCGGCGCCGTGGCAGGTGGAGTCGAAGGCCTCGTTGCCCCGCACCCCGACCAGCACGTACGAGGCGGTGCCCATGGTGCCGGGCACGAACACCGGCTGCCCGGTGCCCGCGAGGTCGGCGGGCAGCCCGGGGTGGCCCGGCGGCAGGGCGCGGGTGGCGCCCTTGCGGTGCACACAGAGCAGCCTGGTGTGTCCGTCCACCCGGTGCCGTTCCAGTTTGGCCAGGTTGTGCGACACGTCGTACAGCAGGTCCAGGTCGGCGCCGGTGGTCTCGCGGAACGCGGCCCGGGCGGCGGCGGCCAGCAGGTGCCGGTTGGCACGGGCGTAGTTGGCGGCGGCGGCCATGGCGCCGAGGTAGCCGCGGGCCTCCGCGGAGTCCACGGGGGCGCAGGCGAGCTGCTTGTCCGGGACGGAGATGCCGTGGCGGTGCATCACCGCGCCCATCCGCTGGACGTGGTCGGTGCAGATCTGGTGGCCGAGGCCGCGCGAACCGCAGTGGATCATCACGCACACCTGCCCGGTGCGCAGGCCGAAGGCGCGGGCGCTCTCCTCGTCGTAGATCCGGTCGACGGCCTGCACCTCCAGGAAGTGGTTGGCCGAGCCGAGGCTGCCGACCTGGCCGCCGCCGCGTTCCAGGGCGCGCTCGCCGACCTGGGTGACGTCGGCGTCGTCCACCGCCCCGCCGTCCTCGCAGCGGTCCAGGTCGCGCGGCACGCCGTGGCCGCGTTCCACCAGGTAGCGGGCGCCGCCGCGGAGCACCTCCTGCAGCGGGCGCCGGCCGCCGGGTCGCCAGAGGCAGCCGCGGCCCAGGCCGCGCGGGATCAGCGGGTCCAGCCGGTCCAGCAGCGCGGGCAGCACCGCGCGGACGGCGTCGCGCTCCAGCTCGCTGGTGAGCAGCCGCACCCCGCAGGAGATGTCGAAGCCGACGCCGCCGGGCGAGATCACCCCGCCCGCGGCCACGTCGGTGGCGGCCACCCCGCCGATCGGGAAGCCGTAGCCCCAGTGGATGTCGGGCATCGCGTACGAGGCCCGGACGATGCCCGGCAGGGTGGCCACGTTCGCCACCTGTTCGAGCGCCCGGTCGCCCTCGTCCAGCGGCAGCAGCTCGTGCGGGGCGAACACCACCCCGGGCACCCGCATCGCGCCGACCCGTTCGACGCGGTGGCGCCACGGGGTCTCCTCGACCAGTCGGACCTCCATGCCCGCCGTCCTTTCCCTTCCGGGCCCCGGGCCCGTCCGACAGGCCCTCGCGCCGCCCGGTCACACGTCGAGGGTGACGTGGCAGCGCCAGCCCTCGGGTCCACGGGTCATCCGCAGGCCGTGCAGGGCCACCGCCTTGGGCACCGCGCCGACCTGTTCGACCAGGTCGCTGTCGACCACGGCCAGCCGCAGCAGGGCGCCGTCGGCGGTGGGCAGCAGCGTCACCTCGGCCGGCAGTTCGCCGGCCGTCTCGGCGCGGAAGATCATCTCCTCCAGCGCGGCGACCAGCAGCCGCTCGTCGTCGTCGGCGCGCAGCTCGTACGCACGCGGGACGCTCGGCAACCGCGGCGGGATCCGCGCGAAGCCCTCGACCGCGCCACGCACCGCCTCGGCCACGCACTCCTCCCGCCCCGGGGCCCACGCCTCGACGGCGAGGTCCCCGGTGTGCGGCACGCTGCGGTGCCCCGTCGGGCCGGCCGGTCCGCTCACCCTTCCAGTGTGGCCCCGGCGCACGCCCTCCGGCCCGGTGCCCGGCCCCTGAGACGGCCCGGGGTCAGAGAACGGCCCGGGGTCAGAGGCCGGCCGCGGCGCGGATGGTGCGGGCGGTGGCCTCCGGGTCCGGGTCGGTGACGGCGAGGCGGACGAAGGGGGCGGGCCGGCGCAGGTCCACGCAGACCACCGGCCGCCGGGGCCGGACGGCCGCGAAGTCCTGCCCCTCCGGCTGCGGCCGGCTCCCGAGGCTGAGCGCGCCGGGGATCCAGGTGCCCCGCCCCCGGACGCCGCGCAGGGCGCGCCACCAGTCGCGCTCCACGGTCACCCGGACGACGGCCGTCAGCGGGACCCGGACACCGCCACGGCCCGCCGCGAGCCGCTCCCACCGGGCGAGCCGCACCACGAGCTCCTCGCCCTCGACCACCAGCCGTGCCATCGGCCCTCCGTTCCGCTGCCCGGCCGGCGGGGCCGGTACGTCGCGACAGCCCAGTACAGCGGCCGTCCCCGGCCCGGTCCAGGCGGCGCGCGCGGCCGCCGCCGAGGGTGGGGCCGGCCGCGCTACCCAAACAACTCCCGCACCGCACGGATCTTTCCCTCCGCCGGCCGGGCCGCCCACGGACGGCCGCTATCGTGAGCGCCCCGCTCAGGAGAGGACGCCGTGACCACACCCCGCCGCGCCGAGCCAGCACCCCTCCCCACGTCGGCCCGCGCGGTCGCGGCGCTGCTCGCGGCGGCGCCCGCCGTGGTGGTGGTCACCGGGCCGGCCGGGGCCGGGCGCAGCACGCTGGTGGCCGAGCTGGCCCGGCTGCCGTTCGAGGGCGGGCGGCCGGTCCTGGTGGGGCGGTGCGCCGATGACGGGGCGGGGGCGTTCCCGCTGGGCGCCGTGGTGGAGGCGCTGGCGGGGGCGGGCCCGCTGCTGCCGGGGGCGTCCGCGCTGGCGGCGGTGACCGGGGTGCTGCGCGGCCTGCTGCCCGAACTGGCCGACCGGCTGCCGCCCGCGCCGCCGGACCTGCCGGACCTGCCGAACCTGCCGGACCTGCCGGGCGTACCGGAGTTGCCGGACCTGCCGGAGCCCTCCGGGGCCTCGCCGGCGGGCGGGGCGTCGCACCGGGAGTTCCGGGCCCTGTGCGCGCTGATCGAGGTGGTGCGGCCGGTCCTGGTGCTGGAGGACGTGCACGCGGCGGACCCGCTGACGGTCCGCTTCCTGCGCCATCTGGTGGCCCGGATGCCCGGGCGGGCGTCCCTGGTGCTGACCGCGCGGTCCTCGGCGGCGGCCGGGCCGCTCCTCGACCGGGTGCTCGCCGCGGCCGCGCCCGAGGTGGCCGTGACGGAGCTGGAGCTCGCCCCGCTGGACGCCGGGGAGGTCGCGGCGCTGGCCCGGCGGCTGCTCGGCACGGACGGGGTGAGCCCGGCCTTCGCCGCCGAGGTGCGACGGCGCACGGGTGGCCTGCCGGGCCTGGCGGCCGCCCTGATCGCCGTGGCCGGCCGCCGCGCGGC
>NZ_JBSGFD010000038.1:0-55005 GCF_053603215.1 Kitasatospora sp. NPDC004240
GACCTCCTGATCCACGGCGCCACCAACAAGGACATCGCCGCCGCCCTGTTCCTCTCCTCACGCACCGTCGAACACCACGTCGCCGCCGTCCTGCGCAAACTCGACACCACCCGCGACCACCTCACCCGGCCGCAGGTCCCGCCGGAGCCGTAGCGGTCCCTGACAATGCCTTCACTGCGGCCACAGACGCAGGAGCCAGTGCTCGGCCCGGTGCGGAATGGGTTCGCCGGTGGGTTGGGGGTCGGTTCGGTGGGCGTCCAGGGTGTAGCGGCCGGGCGGGATGCGCAGGGCTCGGCCGGTGGGGAGGTTGGAGACACCGGAGGTGAGGGTGAGGTGGCCGTCTTCGAACTCGACGGTGAGCCGGGTGTGGTGCGGCCACGGTGCGGTTGGGGGTGCGGGTGGCGTGTCCCAGTACTCGAGGGTGACGTGGGGGTAGTGGTCGGACAGCGCGCTGTTGAGGGTGACCGCGCCGGCCCCGGTGGTGGCGAGCTGGCCCGGACGGGGGGTGGGTGGCCGGTCGTCGGGATCGCCGCTGGACAGGGCGGCGGTGTCGACGAGGTGGAAGAGGTGATGCTCGGCGCGGACCTCGGCCTGGAGTTCGGCGAGCGGCACCGGTGCGGGGGCCGGCTGATCCGTCATCGGGCCACTCGGGCGGCGGTCAGGGGTCGATCCGGACGTGGAAGGGGTCGTTGGTGAAGTCGCTGCCGAGGATGCGCCGGTTCTGGTAGAAGGCGCTGAGCTTGCCTCCGCCGCCGCGGTTGTCCCAGTCGTGGATGGGTTCGACGCTGTAGTTCTTCAGGTTGTCGTCGGCGCCCTCGAGGGTGGAGGCGAAGGGGTACTCGTCGCAGTCCAGGCCCTCGTGGGCGTAGTTGGGGAAGTACTTGAGGCAGGCGGCGACCGAGACCTTGCGGTGCGCGTCGATCGCGTCTTCGTCGGCGACGCGGTGCAGCGGCGCGGCACCCGGGGCTCCAGGGATCTTCTTGTTCGGGGCCTCGGGGACGGTCTGCTCCGGGTGGTACTGGGCGGTGAGGATGTGGTCGGCGGACTCGGGGTAGTCGGCGCGGTTGATGACCAGGGACTCGGTGACCCAGGGGAAGATGCAGCCCTCGCCGGCCGCGGTGCTGACGAGGTAGGGGGCGGAGTCGCAGCGGATGCCGCTGTTGGGCCCGGTGTAGGGGTTGGCCGCGCCCTCGCCGATGACGGAGACGTGTGCGGCGAGGTCGGCGTAGCTGATGAGGGCGGTACCGAGGCCGCCGGCGGCGTCCTGCCGGAAGGAGTAGTAGCGGCTGGTGAGCCCCTCGGCGGCCCACTGGCCGATCGGCTGGACGTAGGGGCCGCCGAAGCCGCTGTCGACCTTGCAGGGGCCGAAGCCCGGCCGGGCGGTGCAGGTGACGTTGACGCTCAGCGGCACCGCGGCGATGTCCCCTTCGAGGCGCCAGTTCCCGAAGACCTGGACGACGTCGACTTCGCGGCGCGCGTTGTGGCCGTACTGGACGTCCGTCATCTCCGCGTCCGCGCTGCCGGTGACGGAGCAGAAGATCCACCAGCAGGTGACGTGGGTAGGGTGGAGGTGGAAGGCCTGGCAGGTGACGAAGCGGGACTTGCCGTATCCCTGGTCGTGGAAGGCGGCGTCCTGTTCGCGGCACTCGTAGGCGGGCAGCTCGTCCTGGCCCGAGCGCCTGGTGGCACGCGGCGCGTGGTTCTCGTTCGGCCCGGGTTCCATGCTGCGGATGTCACGCAGGAGCTGGTCGAGAGGCTGCTCGTGGCCGGGTTCGGTCAGCGGGACGTGGGCGGGGGCCAGCAGGACATAGTCCCGCCGCCCCGAGGTGTCGTCAGGTTCTGCCGCCCGGGCGGGGACGGCGGCGGTGGCCATCGCGAGCAGGGCCGTGAGTACGACGGTCACGACGCTGCGGGGTCGGGGGCCGTGGCCCGGGGTGTGGCGGCCTGCGCGCATCATTGCCTCATTCCTGCGATCGGGACGCTCGGGCTCAGGAGCGGGGGTCGATACGCCAGCCGTGGGCGTCGCCGATCACGCTGGTCGAGGTGTCGGTGATGACCTGGCGGGTGTAGTCGTCACGGAACAGCCGGAACGTGACGTCGAACGCGGCCAGGTCGTTCGCGCACTTGTTGTTGGGGTAGCAGTGGTCGACGCGGATCTTGAGGACGACGGTGCGGTAGTCGGGGGTCTGGTCCTGGTTCTGGAACCAGGCGCGGACCTTCCAGCCGGCCAGCCCGTAGCCGCGGTTGGGTGCGGCCTGGGCGACTTCGAACGTCCACTCGTTGGCGGGCGTGAAGGCGCACGCGTTGATGGAGGTATCGACTTCGGCGGCCCGCTCCCAGTCGCCGTAGACGGTCTGCGTCTGCAGGCGGTAGGTGGGGGACGGCGCGCAGGCGGCCGCGCCCGCCGTGCCCTGAGTGGCCTTCGCGGCTGCGCCGGGCACGGCGGTGGCCAGGGCCGCGGTCGTCAGGGCGGCTACGGCCATTCGGCGCCCTGCGTGGCGCGTGATGTTGTTCATGTGGTTCCCTCTTCGCCAGGGTGGTTCGTATCCAACCCACCTAGAATGACGCACAGTCATTCTTCGCGCACTCAGAGTGCTGCAATGGTGGTGGCTAACACGCTGACCGTTTTTCGGGACAGGACGGCCGAGGCGACGTTCAGCGGGCTTGAACCCCGACGAGAACCTCACCGGCCGCAGTGCGGTCGTACAGCACGGACCGTGCGGCCCGCCTTCTGCGGATCAGCCGGGCGTCGAGCAGGACCTTGAGGTGGCGGCCCACCGAACCCAGTCCCTGGCCGGTCAGGGCGACCAACTGGGTGGTGCTCTTGGGGGTGTCCAGAAGGACGAGGACGCGCGCCCGCGCGGGTCCCAGCAGCGTGCCGAGAGCATCGGGCACAGGGACCGGGTCCTGCTCGGCCAGCACGCCTGAACACGGGTAGATCACGGCGTACCGGTCGGCCGTCCAGCAGACCCAGCCGATGTCCGGGGTGACGGGGACGAACAGCAGCCGTTTCCCCGAGATGTCCCGCGGCGGGTAGTCGTGCGGGTTGACCTGCAGCCGGCCTTCGCCCAGCCAGCGCATCCCCGGCCGCATGGCATCCAGCGTTGTGGCCCATCCGTCCCGTCCGAGTTGGCCGGTCCGTGCGACGACGTCGGCCTCGATGATCCGCCGGCGACGGTCCCAGTCCGGCCGGACCGCCGTCGTCCAGATCCACTCCATCAGATCGGCGAGGCGCTCGGCCATGCCCGGCCGCCGCAGTCGTTGTGGAACCGGGCCACCGAGCGCTGCCTCCAGGTCGGCCTGCACCCGGTCGTCCGGCCACGCCCGGATCCGCGCCAGTTCCTCGTGGAAGCCAGGATTCGTCTCGCCGGTGGGGGTCGGTGTGACGAAATCGGCGAGATAACGGGGGCGCAGCGCCGACCGTACGAGCAGCGCGGTGATCGGATCATCTGACAGCCGTGCCCGGTAGGCAGGCAGGTGGGCGCTGAGCCATGGGCGCTCGCCGGGGTGGGTGGCTGTCCCTTTCGCCAGGGAGATGAGGCATGCGGTGGTCTCGGCCAGTGCCGAGACCACGAACCGGCTCTCCGCCAGGGTGTCCGTGCTGATCCGCCACCAGCCCACGTTTCGCCTCCCCACGAAACATTAACGGGTCCGCCGAACCTGCCTTGAGGCTTCGGTCATGCCCACCACCTACCGACGGCTGTTTCGCACGCCCGAATTCACGCCTCTGTTCATGGCCGCGTCCACGCAGGTGGCCGCATCGACGGTCAGCGGCCTGGCCCTGAGCACACTCGTCTACGCGGCCACCGGCTCGCCCTTGTTGTCCGCGCTCAGTATGTTCGGCCCGTCCCTGGCCCAGGTGATCGGGGCGGCGGCGCTCCTGTCGGCGGCCGACAGGCTGCCACCGCGTGCGGCGATGATCAACCTGGCGGTGGCCTTCGGGTTGGGCACCACCGTACTCGCCGTCCCCGGTCTGCCCCTGTGGGCCGTGTTCACGACGATCATGCTGCTGGGGCTGGTCGGTTCAATAGGCGGCGGCGTCCTGTACGGGCTGCTCAGCGAGATCCTTCCGGCAGAGGACTATCTGCTCGGGCGGTCGGTGCTGAACATGTCCGTCGGTGCGATGCAGATCTGCGGATTCGCCGTCGGCGGCGCCCTGGTGGCTGCCCTTTCCCCACGCGGGACGCTGCTGACCGGCGCCGCCCTCCACCTCATGACGGCCGTTGTCACCCGGTTCGGGCTGAGCCGCCGCCCGGCGCGTGCCGCGGGGCGGCCGTCCGTCGCCGCGACCTGGCACACCAACGCACGGCTCTGGTCGTCACGGCCCCGACGGTACGTCTACCTCGCCCTGTGGGTCCCCAACGGCCTGATCGTGGGCTGCGAGTCACTGTTCGTTCCGTACGCGCCAGGACACGCGGGTGTGCTGTTCGCGTTCGCCGCCGGGGGAATGCTCATCGGGGACACGGTGACCGGCCGGTTCGTCCCACCTGCCTGGAGACGGCGGCTGGACGCCCCGCTGCGACTGCTGCTCGCCGCGCCGTACCTGCTCTTCGCGCTGCACCCCGCATTCGCGGTGGCCGTGGCCCTCGTCACCTTTGCCTCGATCGGCTACTCCGCCACGCTGCTCCTGCAGGACCACCTCATGGCTCTCACGCCCAAAGACATCCACGGCCAGGCACTGGGCCTGCATTCCTCCGGCATGACGGCCATGCAAGGCGTCGGCGCCGCCCTCGCCGGGGCGTTCGCCCAATACGTCTCGCCCGCCACCGCGATGGCCGTCATGGCCGCGGGGTCGGTGACGGTCACCCTGCTGCTGGCCCCAGGATTGCGCGGTCAGCCCCGACCGCCCCGCAACAGCCATCCCGGACAACAGCCATCCCGGACCGGCCGGAAAGAAAGCCGCGCCCCCGGCGGACCTTGTCGAGATCCGGCCCAACGTTTGACAGACGGTTGCCCGTGAAACCTCCGACCGTCCAGTCATCCACCAGCGAAGTCATTCGTGGTCTCCGGCGTCTCTCTGCGGCCGGCTTCTGGGTACCGTCGTGCGCAGCCTCAGTCAGCCTCATAGCGGGCAAGGCACCGACGGAGGTCCAGGTTCTCTCCTTACGCGACTTCCAGGACCTTGGCCCTCGCCATCTCCTCACGGTGGGCCTCCTGCTGCCGCGGGTGGCCCCACGGAGGTGTTCGGGCATCGGCGTCATGGGTCGGCTCCTGCTGTGGGGTGGTGGACGGCGGTTCGGGGCGGTCCGCTGGCTCCGCGGACCGCCCGGAACGATGCCTTCCAGGGTGCGGGCGGCCCATCGTGCGGTCCACTCGTCGGGCGAGGAGAGCCTCGCCAGGAGGGGGCCGACGGCCCGGGCGTCGTCGAGCAGGGCCGGCGTCTCGTGCGCAGCCACCCGCAGCCCCGCGTCGTCGAACAGGGCCACCACGGCATCGGTGTGGTCGCCGCAGCCCAGGCGGGCGAGGGCGTGCAGCGCCTCCCGGCGGACGACGGACCGCGGGCTGTGCAGGCCCCGCTCGGCGACGGCCACGCCGCGCGGGTCGGCGATGTTCTGCAGCAACCACAGAACGGCCGTCTCCAGCCGCCGGTCACGGGCGATCTCCTCGAACAGGGTGTCCGGGAAGGCGGCGGCGAGCCGGCCCCTGAGATCGGACAGCCGCTCGGCCGACTCCCTGGTCGGGGGGACGCCGGCCCAGGCCTCGATCGACTCCCCCCGCCCAGGAGGACGGCGAGCAACCGGCGCAGGCTCTGCGGCCCCGAGGCAGCCAGCGGTTCGTATGCCGTGTCGTCACCGCACGTCCAGCGTGCGGCCAGGGCATCGATCTCGGCGTCGGTCGGTTCCACGGGACACCACCGGATCGGGAGCGGGGGTCATGGCCCGGAGGAGCATACCCGCGTGGGCGCGGCCCTCGGGGTCCGAGGGCTCACTGCCGCCGCTCCAGCAGGCCGAGTTCGAGCGCCTTGACCACCGCGTGGGTGCGGTCGCCGACGTCCAGTTTGGCGAAGACCCGGAGCAGGTGCGTCTTCACGGTGGCCTCCGTGATGACCAGTCGGCGGCCGATCTCGACGTTGGACAGTCCGTCGGCGACCGCGCCGAGCACCTCCACCTCGCGTGCCGTGAGGGTCACCGGGGTCGGCCGTCGCATCCGGGCGACCAGCCGCTCGGCGACCCGCGGGGCGAGCACCGTCTCGCCCCGGGAGGCCGCGTGGACGGCGTCGACGAGTTGCTCGCGCGTGGTGTCCTTGAGCAGGTAGCCGACGGCCCCGGCCTCGACCGCGCGCTCGATCTCCTCGTCGGTGTCGTACGTGGTCAGGATCAGCACCTTGGTCCCCGACCGGGCGGCGACGATCTCGGCGGTGGCGCTCGCACCGTCGAGTACGGGCATCCGCAGGTCGATCAGCGCCACGTCGGGCCGCAGCCGGCGGACGAGTTCGACGGCGGCCCGGCCGTCCCCGGCCTCGCCGACGATGTGGATGTCCGGTTCGGGGGCCAGCAGGGCGACCACGCCGGCGCGCATGACCGTGTGGTCGTCGACCACGATGATGCGCAGCGCGCCGTCCCCCGTCGTCCGTGCCGTCATGTCGTCACACCTGTCCGCTGGTAGGAATCATGGCGAGTATGCGGGTGCCGTCGCCGACCGAGCTGGTGACGGTGAGCCTGCCGCCGAGGTCGGCGAGACGCCGGCGCATCCCGTTCAGCCCGAAGCCGGGAGCGGCCTCGACCACGAAGCCCTGTCCGTCGTCGGTGATCTCCAGCTCGATGCCGTGCGGCTGCTCGGCGAGCACGACCTCGACCGTGGTGGCGGCGGCGTGCTTGCGGACGTTGGCCAGTGACTCCTGCGTGCACCGCAGGAGGGCGATGCGGGTCGGCCGGTCGCAGCCGATGTCCGGCAGCTCGGCGTGGACGGCGAGCCCGGTGTCCTCGGCGAACCGGTCGAGGACGCGGCGCAGGGTCGTGGCGACCGAGCCGGGGGTGAGGCCGCTCTGCGGGGCGGAGCCGACCAGCACCCGGGCCTCGGCGAAGTTCTCGCGGGCGGTGTTCTCGATCGAGAGCAACTGCTGGGCGGTTCGGCCGGGATCATCGGTGAGTCCCGAACGGGCCGCCTCCGCCAGCACGATGATGGAGGCGAAGCCCTGGGCGAGGGTGTCGTGGATCTCCCGGGCGAGCCGTTCGCGTTCCTCGGTCGCCCCCTGCAGCCGATGTGCCTCGGCCAGGCGTCGCTGGGCGTCGTCCAGTTCGGCGGTCAGCCGGCGGGCGCGTTCCTCGCTCTGCTCGACCAGCCGGTGCACGCCCAGGCCGATCAGCGCGCCCGCCGTCCAGCCGATCAGGGTGAAGACGACGTTCCCCCCGAGGAACGCCTCGGTGCCCCACCCGTCGTGGTGGGCGATGCCGGCCACGATGCCCGTGGCGGCGACGGCGCTGAGGGCGATCGCGTGGCCCGCGCTCCTGGCGAGGAGCCAGAAGTGCGGGAGCGAGACGATGAACAGTGCCGCACCGTCGCCGCGTACCAGGGCCATCGCGCCGAGCACGAGGACCAGCACGGCCAGGTGGCCGTGGCGGCGGACGGCACTGCCGGGAAGCGCCGTCGCGAGCGCGTAGCTGGCGGCGAGTACGGCCATCAGCCCGATCGACCAGTACTTCGCCGTCCCCGCGTCCGTCACCACGGAGGCGATCGGCGGGCACACCCCCAGCACGGCCCAGGCGAGCGAGTACCAGCCGCGGAGCGTCCACCACTTCAACCGGTCGTCCCGTCGGAGCCGTTGGGTCATGATCGTCAGCCTACGTCCTGCAGCCACGCGGCAGTGACGGCTTCCGTACCCGCCGTCCTTGCCCGGCCGGCCGGTCGCCCCGGCCACCAGGCTCGGTCGCCGAGCAGCAGCAGGACCGCCGGCAGCACCATGAGCCGGATCACGACCGCGTCCAGCAGGACGGCCACCGCGAGGCAGAACCCCATCTGTTTCATCTCGGTCAGGTGCAGGGCGACGAACGCTCCGAACACCGTGACCATGACGATCGCCGCGCTGGTCACCACCCTCGCCGAGCGGCCGATCCCCTCCAGGACCGCCGCGCGGGCCGGCGTTCCGGCGCGCAGCTCCTCCTGGATCCGGCTGACCACGAAGACCTGGTAGTCCATCGACAGGCCGAACAGGATCACGAAGAGGAACAGCGGCACCCGCGAGGCGATCGCGCCGAGCGAGTCGAAGACGAGCAGGCCCTCCGCCCAGCTGCCCTGGAAGAACAGCACCAGCAGGCCGAGGGAGGCAGCGGCGGACAGCACGTTGAGCACGACGCCGATCGCGCCGATCACCACCGAGCGGAACGCCCACACCGTCATCAGGAAGGTCGCCAGCAGCAGGAACCCGATGACCAGCGGCAGCTTCTCCTGCTCGTGCGCCACGTAGTCGCGGCCGCGGGCCACGTCACCGCTCACCGCGCTCTCCGCCCCGGTCAGCGCGCCGACGGTCGCCGGCAGGTGGTCCCGGCGGAGGTGCCCGAGCGACCTGATCGCCTCGGCGGACGGTGCGGGGTACGGCACGGACAGCTCCAGCACGCTGGTCCGTCCGTCGGCCGAGGTGCGGAGCACCGGTGCGGCGTCCCGCGAGAACAGCGGGTCGGTCTGGGTGCGTCGGCCGAGTTCGGCCAGCGCCCGGCGCACCTGCTCGGACCGCTCGGGCGCGGAGCGGACGACGACCTCGTGCTTCACCAGGAGTTCGGGGAAGGCGGCGTTGAGCCGGTCGTAGACCTGCATCGCCGGGATGGCGCGGGAGAAGGTGTCCTTGCCCGGGTCGACGAGCCTGATCCCGAGTGCGGGGGCCGCGAGCCCGAGCATGACCAGCACCGACAGGCACAGGGTGAGGACGGGCCGCTTGCGGGCGGGCGCGAGCAGGGCACCCGACAGCCTGCCGCTCCCGCTCCCCGTACGCCTCGTCCGGGCCGTGATGCCGCGCCTCGCCCGGTGGGCCGGCCTGCGTGCCGCGCGGCGCTCGGTGCGGTTGCCGATCGTCACCAGCAGGGCGGGCAGGACGGTCAGCGAACTGGCCACGGCGACCGCGACGACCAGGATGGTGCCCGTCGCGAGGGAGGAGAAGATGACGTCGGTGGCCAGGTACAGGGTGGCGGTCGAGACGATGACGGCGAGCCCGGACACCACGATGGCGCGGCCCGCGGTTGCCGCGGCGAGGTCCACCAGGGCCTCGGATCCGAGGCGGCCCCCGGCACGGGCGCGTTCCTCGCGTTCCCGTTCGAGGTAGAAGAGCGTGTAGTCGACGCCCACGGCGAGGCCGATCAGCAGGATCATGTTGGTCCCGACGCCGGGGTCGGGAAGGACGTGGGACGCCACCATGGACAGGCCCAGGGCGGCGGCGATCGACGAGAGCGCCAGCAGGAGCGGAACCCCGGCCATGACCACCGAGCCGAAGACGAGCAGCAGGGTGACGAGCGTGACCGGCAGGGTGATCCGCTCGGAGAGCGCGAGGTCCTTGCCCCGCTGGTCGTTGACGCCCTTGCTGATGGAGGGCGATCCGGTCTCCTCGACGATCAGGCCCGGGTGGGCGGCCTGGGCGTTCGCCGTCTGTTCGAGCAGCGGGAGGACGTGCTTGCGGCCCTCCAGTTCGGCGCCCTTCAGCACGACGGCGACCCGCACGGCCGTACCGTCCTTCGACCGGACCGGGTCCGCCACGGAGGCCACCTCGGGCAGTCGGCGCATCCGTTCGGTGACGTCCCGGGCCGCTGCGTCGGCGGCGGCCGGGTCCAGTGCGCCGGACCTGGCGCGGATGAGGACCTGCTCGATGGGGGTCCGCTGGAGGCCCGCCTCGGCCGCGATCGTCTCGGCGCGTCCGGCCTCGCCGACCCGGAAGTCCTCGCCGGCGGCCTGGTTGGTGCCCATCGCGGCACCGACGGCGAGGCACAGGACGACGAAGGCGAACCAGCCGGCGATCGCGCTCCGGGTGTGCCGGGCGCTCCAGCGGGCTACGGCCACAGGGAGTTGACTCATGGCCACGATCCTGCTCGGCGGGGGGTGGCGCGCGGGACGACCACCGGACTGAACCCGCCGTCCACCGGTCGGTGGACACCGGGCGGGCAGCGGCTAAACGGGTGGCGGCGGGCGGCCGTCCCTGCGTAGCTTCGGGCGGGCCGCCTCGGGAGGGAATCGGGTCGTGAAACGCACGCGCAGTCGGGCCGCCGGGCCGGGACGGGTTCTGGTGGTCGGGGACGTCCACGGTGAGTTCGAGCTGCTCGCCGAACGGGTGGCGGCCATCCGTCGGGGACGCGGACCGGTGGATGCGGTCCTCGCGGTCGGCGACGTCGAGGCCAATCGCGACGAGGCCGATGCGGCCGGGGTGCACGGCCCCGCCAAGTACCGCAAGGTCGGCGACTTCCCGCTGGTCCACGAAGGGCTGCTCGATCTGGGGGCTCCGCTGTACTTCATCGGCGGCAATCACGAGCCCTGGCCGGCGCTGGACGATGCGGGTCCGGGCCGGTGGAGCGACGGTGTGCACTTCCTCGGCCGTGCGGGGATCGCCGAGGTGGCGGGCCTGCGCGTGGCGTTCCTGTCCGGCATCCACTCGCCCCGCATCACGGGCGTTCCCGCGGCGCGCCGCGAAACGGTCCGGGAGCGCACCTACTACACCGGGGAGGAGGTCGCACAGGTGGCCCGGGCCGCGCGCCGGGCGGGCCGGGTCGACGTCCTCCTGACGCACGACTGGCCCGCCGGGGTGTCCGGCCCGCACCGGGAGTCCCCGGTCGGTCGTCCCGAACTGCGGGCACTGGCCGAGCGGATCCGGCCGCGGTGGCACTTCTGCGGCCACATGCACCACCGACACCGCGCGGCCATCGGACCGACCGAGGTGGTCTGCCTGGACCACATCCGCTCCGGCGCACCCGCCTTCGCCGCCGTCGAGCGGGATCCCGACGGACGGCTGGTACTGGTCGAGGACATCGCCTACGAGGAGGGGGCCACACCGGTCCGGCGCTCGACGTGACGTTCCCGTCCGGTGGCGGGACGGGCGCGGACGGGACGGGCGGGCCTGTCCGCGCCCGCCGGGTCGGTGCTTCCCTGTGACGATGCCGCCGATGGCGTCCGGGGACCTGCCCCTCCGGTAGTCCGAGTGCCCGGTGCCGGCGTCCGTGGGCACGTGCTGGCCTCCGAAGCGGTCGTTGACCAGGCGATGACGAATGAGGCAAGTACGGGCCTGACCCTGGTCGTCATCAACTCCGTGCACGGCCTCTCGGCCGACACGTCCCGCCCTGCAGTTCGCCTCGCCCTGAACAACGGCTCCAAGCGCCCCGACCACCTGCTCACCGTCTTCTACGACCACGACGTCGAGGCCACCGGACGGATGCACGCCTACTTCCAAAGACAGAACATCCAGCCCTCCGAGCCCCCCACCATCGGACTCCTCAAGGACGGCGAACCGGTGTACTGCATTCCCCGCCACCGCTTCGAAGGCCGCGGCGCCCAAGCGGTGGCCGACGAGCTGAGCGCCGCCTTCGACGAGAACGGCCAGTAGCCCCACCCGGTCAAGGAACCGTCACCGGGCCCCGGGCCGGAAGGCGGCATCGCGTACCGCCCAGACCACACCCGACGACCCGTCGGCAAAACGTGCTCTCGGCGATCCCACCTCCCCGAGGCGCCACGGGTCACGCCTGGCGGTCCTTCGCCGGGTAGAGCCTCGCGTGGAACACCCGCGCCTCCCACCACAGACCGACCGGAGCTGGCAGCAACCTCCCGCCGCCAGCAGCTCAACCGATGCGCAGGTAGCCCCGCCCCCGAGATAGTGGTTACCTGTTGCTGATCGACTATTACTCAGAGGAGCTGGAATGTCGCAGGCGCAGGATGCCGCAGTGGCCGGGCCGGACCCGGACCTGAGCCTCGCCGAGATCTGGGCACCGATCTCGGGGAACAAGAACAGGCTCGTCCAGGAGGACTGCGGTCTCGACCCCAAGGCGGTCATCGCGCTGGACGAGGAGCAGGAGGTCGGCGACAGGGTCGGCCTGTACTGGGGCGAGGGCACCACCGTTCCCGAGGTCGAGTACGAGCTGACCGTAAGCGACCTCTACCGGAAAGAGGCCGGGTTCGAGGTGCCGTGGCCCTCCATCAAGGCCACCGGCAAGGGCGACATCCCGGTCTGGTACACGATCACCCCCGACGGCGCGGACACCCCCGTACGGAAGTCCACCAGGACCCTCGTCACCGTCGAGACCGTCACCGCGGCCGTCGAAACCGACTGACCGCCCCGCCCGACCCGGCGAAACCCCCGGCCCGGCCATCAAGGGATCCGGCGTCGGCATCAAGGTGTCCGCGCCGGGCATCGCCGGTCGCGGCGCGGTCGGCGGGTAGCGGTTCACCGGCAGGCCGGACGAGTGGCACCAGGCCGACCGCTGCGCTTGGATCGGGAGCGGTCGGCCTGTCGTTCGTGTGGTCCTGTGTCGGAGCCCGGCTACTCGCCGACGGGCGCCAGGGTGCCGGGCAGGGAGTGCTGAAGGCCGGCGGGGCGCTGGCGGCGGATCAGGGCCAGGCGGCCGTCGTAGAGGAGGACCGCGCACACCCGCTCCCGCACCGGCCCCGTGCTCGTCGCCGCGGCGTTGGCGGTCACCGCCGGGTCCAGGCCGAGCAGGCGGGCTCGTGCCAGCCCGTCCGGACGACCACCCCGCCCGGAGTGAGGTGCTCGCTCAACCAGGTCCTGCAGCACCCACCACCGGAGCGGACGGGGCCGGCGGCCGGGCGGCGCGGACCGGATCAGCGGGTGCGGGGACGGCGGGCGCGACCGGACGGCAGCGCCGGCGGGGACGCCTGGTGGAGGATGTCGTCATGCCCGAGGCTCTGCCCGCCCCACCGCCCCGCCGCCCCACCGCCCCACCGAACCTGACCGCCACCTGGACCGACCGGGAGGCGGCACGCTCACCAGGCCCGGATGCGGCCGTCGTAGGGCCGGGGCGCAGGATCCGGTCGCGGGGCCGGGTACTGCGGCGGAGTGCCGGGCAGTGGGAGGTGGGCGTGGACGGTCTTGCCGCTGCCGGGGTCGAGGGTCACGTACACGGTGTCGCACAGTGCTGTGACCAGGTGCAGGCCGCGGCCTTCGGTGGAGGTGTGCGGCTGTGCCAGGCGGGGCTGGGGCACCACTCGGCTGGTGTCGCTGACGGTGATATCGATGCCGGCCGAGTCGTTGGTGAGGTGGACGGTGCCAGGGCCGCGGGTGTGGCGGACGCTGTTGGTGACCAGTTCGCTGATGACGAGGAGGGCGTCCTCGTACAGGGTCCTCGGCAGGCGGGTCCGTTCGAGGAAGGCCCGGGCGTGGGCGCGCACGGATGCGACGCAGTCGGGCCGGTCGGTGAAGGCCTCGTCCCAGGATTCGCCGGTGGCGGCTGCCGGGGACGGGCGGACGCAGGGGAGTTCGAGGGTGCTCATGGCATGCCGGGCTTTCGGGGGCCGGTCGCGCCTGCGGGGGCTCGGCCGGAGCGGCGGGGGACGGCGGAGCGGGCGACGCGATCGCCGCCCGCCCTGCGGGGTTCCCGGCCGCCGAGGGGCGGCCGGGAACGTGGTGACGAGGGCTCAGCGGCAGTGCCAGCCGGCCGCGACCCAGACCCGCTCCCAGTGCGCCGGGCTCCACTTCTTCTCCCAGCCGGCCTTGTGCCACACCTTCTGGTCGTAGCCGTGGTGCCAGTGGTGGTCGGCGTCCCACCAGCCGGCGTGCCACTGGTGGTGCCAGTGCGCGGGCTGCCAGACGTTGTGCCACTGGCCGGGGACGAGCTTGCTCTCCCAGTGCGCCGGGTACCAGCGGCACTGCTGGTCGTGGTGGTGCCGGCGGTACTGCTGGTCGGATGCGGCCGCGCTGTTGACGGTGGCGGCCGAGGCGGATGTGGCGACGGCCGCGCCCCCACCGAGCATCACGCAGGTGGCGGCCACGGCCAGCGACTTCCTGATCCGCGTTGTGCGCATGGTCCATCTCCTTCCTGATCGGATGTCACCCGGCCCGCTGTGGTCCGATGTCCTCCTGAGGGGGCCGTGCGACGTGTTCCTGACCCTGATTCGTCCTGGGCCGCTCCTTGGACGGGTCATGGATCGGACCGAATCCGATCGAATGTTCAATAATCGGACCAGCGGGGTGCGGGCCTGACCGCAGGCGGGGCTTCGGCGAGCGGCCACGGGCACCTGCGGCTCGTGAACGGCGCGCAGGAATCCGCCCGGATCACGGGCATCCGGGAGACGCCCGGTTCTCTTCGCCGCCTGCGGGGCCGGTCGCTCCGGCGCTCCGGCGGCCGCGGGTGGGGCCTCCCGGACCGGGCCGGTGGGCGTCGTGGGGCGGGCGGGAGGCGCGTACGAACCGGTGGTCGAACGCCGACCGCGGGCCCCACAACGGGGGCGGGGGCCGCGGTCGGCGCAGGGGATGTCAGGAGGTGGGCATCAGGACGGTGTCGATGATGTAGACGGTGGCGTTGGCGGTCTGCACGTCGCCGCAGAGGACCTTGGCGGAGGCGTTGGCGGTGAAGTCGGGGGTGGTGCCGGTGACGGTGACGTCGCGGGTCTCCAGGGTCTTGTGGGCACCGGCCAGGGCGGCGGGGGCGAGGCGCTGGGGGACGACGTGGTAAGTGAGGATCTTGGTGAGCTTGTCCTTGTCGGCGAGGACGGCGTCGAGGTCGGCCTTGGGGAGTTTGGCGAAGGCGTCGTTGGTGGGGGCGAAGACGGTGATGTTCTTGGCGGAGTTGAGGGTGTCGACGAGGCCGGCCTTCGTGACGGCGGTGACCAGGGTGGACAGCAGCGGGTTGTTGGAGGCGGCGGTCGCGACGGGGTCGGCGGCCATGCCGGCGAAGGAGCCGGCGCCGTCCTTCGGCACCGCGGCGCAGGCGGCACCGAACGGCTTGGCCGCCACGACCGGGGCGGAGGGGGTGTCCACGGCCGGGGCCGGGTTCGCCGCGGCTGCGCCGGTCGCGGCGGCGGTGCTGCTGGTCTTGGCGGACGCGGTCCCGCCGTCGTCGCCGCCGCAGGCGGTGAGGGTCGCGGCGAGGACCGCTCCCAGGAGGAGGGCGGTGACGGGCTTGCGGCGCAGGATGGTGGTCATCGGTGTCTTTCGCTTTCCGGTGGGATGGGGGTGTGTCGGGTGGTACGGGCGGAGCGGGAACCGCTCCCGGACGGTGTGACTAGAGGACGGTGACGACGGTGCTGTGCCAGCCCGTCGCCCCCGAGGGGAAGGGGGGCCTGCGCACCTCGTCCTGGACGGCGCCGGAGCCGTCGGTGGCGCGTGCCTCCAGGCGGTGGGTGCCGGACGTGGCGCCGTGCCAGGTGTGGTGCCACTGCCGCCAGACGTCGGGCCCGGCGTCGGCGGCGAGGACGGCCTGTTGCCAGGGGCCGCCGTCGACGCGCACCTCGACCGCGGCGACGCCGCGGTGGGTCGCCCAGGCGGTGCCCGCGACGGTGACGTCCCCCGCCGGGACGCGGGCGAACGCGGTCGGCACGTCGATCCGGGACGCGGTGCGGACCTCGCCGGTGCGGTCCCAGCCGCGCGCGACCCAGTACGGGTCCCGGGCGGCGAAGGTGGTGACCTCCAGGTCGACCAGCCACTTGGTGGCGGAGGTGTAGCCGTACAGGCCGGGCACGGCGGTGCGGCAGGGGAAGCCGTGCTCCACCGGCAGCGGCGCGCCGTCCATCCCGACCGCGAGCAGCGCCGTCCGCCCGTCCAGCAGCACCTCCAGCGGCGTGCCGATGGTCATGCCGTCCTTCGAGCGGCCGAGCACCTGGTCCGCGCCGGCCCGCACACCGGCCCGGCGCAGCAGGCCGGGCAGGGAGGCGCCGAGCCAGCGGGTGGTGCCGATGTAGGGGCCGCCGACCTCGTTGGAGACGCAGGACATGGTGTGGTCCAGCTCTTCCAGGGGCAGGGCGAGGAGGTCGTCGAAGGAGAGTTCGAGCGGGCGGTCGACCAGGCCGTGAACACGGAGGGTCCAGTGCCGTGGGTCGATGCGGGGCAGGGTGAGCGCGGTGTCGACGCGGTAGAAGTCGGCCGTGGGGGTGTGCAGCGGCGCCAGTCCCGGGATGGCCGGGGCGGCGTCGGGCGGCAGGGTGGGCGCGAGGCGTTGCGGGGGCGGGAGTGTGACGGCGGAGCGGGCCGCGCTGACATCGTTGCGGCGGTCGGACAGGTGGCGTCCGGCGGGGGCGAGGCCCGCGGACAGGGCGATGACGGCACCGGCACCGATCACACTCCGGCGTCCCGGGGCGGCTGCTGCCGGGGACGGGGGCGGGGCGTCCTGGTGGCTTCCGGCCCCGGGGCCGGTGGGGCCTTCCTCATCCCGGCCCGGGCCGATCGCGCCCGGTCGCGCCGAGAAGGCGGGCAGGCGGCGGGGCCGCAGGAGGGTGAGCAGCACGATGGCGGCGGTGAGGGCCGCCGCGGCCGAGGGCAGGGCGTCGACGGCTTGGGCCCCGGGGCGGGTGAGAGCCGCCTTGGCGCCGAGCAGGCCGAAGCCGGCCGCGAGTGCGGCTCCCACGGTGGCGCGGCGGGCCGCGAGCGGTCCGAGGGCTGCGGCCAGCAAGCCCGTGACGGTGTAGATCCCGGCCAGGAGGACGGTCTTGTCCGACGTGCCGAACGATCGCACCGCCCATTCCTTGACGGCGGTGGGTGCGAGGTCGATCGCCGTCGAGCCGACCGCGAGGACGGGGGCGGCCTGGGGGCGGACGAACGCCGCCACCGCCTCGCCGACGGCAGCGGCCGCACAGGCGGCGGCGATCCCGCAGACCATCGCGGCCGGCATCGCGCTCGCAGCGCCGCGCCCGGCGGGGGAGGTTGTCACGTCGTTGGTCACACAGCGCATTCGGGTGAGCCGGTGCTGCGGATGGGTGCGGCTTTCAGGTTCACCCGTCGGGGTGACGGAGCGGGTCGGAGCCATCCGCCGGGCCGTCGGCGACGAATACGGTGCGACGGATGAACACCGTACTTGCCGTACTTCACATCCCCCACAGAGCACGGGAGGCCACCATGCACGCCTCACTCGACCGGCCGGCCGGAGCTCGGGCCGGGAACACCCGGCCGCCAGGGCACGGGGGTTCACGGCGCCCGGGATCCGGACAGTGAACTCCATCGCCTACCTCCACGGGCAGCCGGATGCGCACGGCGACCTGAAGACGGTCATGGAGCACGTCACCCGGGGTGATCACGCGGCGTTCGCCCGTCTGTACGACGTGCTGGCCGGGCCGGTGTTCGGCCTGGTACGGAGGGTGCTGCGGGACGAGGCCCAGTCGGAAGAGGTGATGCAGGACGTGATGCTGGAGGTATGGCGCGGCGCTGCCCGCTACGACCCGCACCGCGGGGAGGTGGTGCCGTGGGTGATGACCATCGCCCACCGGCGCGCCGTCGACCGGGTCCGCTACTGCCGCGCGGCGGCCGACCGCGACCAGAAAGCCGCCGCCGCGAACCAGGAGACCTCGTTCGACGAGGTCGCCGAGCAGGCCCAGGCCCATGGGGAGCAGCAGCAGGTCCGCCGGTGCCTGCGCCGCCTGACCGATCTGCAGCGCGAGTCCGTGCTGCTGGCGTTCTACCAGGGCCTGACCTATCCGGAGGTCGCCAAGCGCCTCGGTGCTCCGCTGAGCACCGTCAAGACCCGGATGCGCGATGCGCTGATCCGCCTTCGTGACTGCCTTGGAGCCGGATCATGACCGCCCGCGCCTGCGAGGACCTCCACCTGCTCACCGGCGCGTACGCCCTGCACGCCCTCGACGACGAGCACGACGCCTTCGAGGAACACCTCGGCAGGTGCGAGACCTGCCGGGAGGAGGTGGCCGGCTTCACCGCGGCCCTCGCCCGGCTCGCCACACCCCACGCCCTGCCCCCGCCGCCCGCGGTACGCGCCCGGGTCCTGGCCCGGCTGGAGCACGAGCGCCAGCTACCGCCGCTACGCCGCTCCGCCGACCGTCCCGCACCCACCGCCCGGGCGCGGGCCGGCTTCCGCGGGTCCCGGTGGCAGCGCTTCGCCCTGGCCGCCTCGCTGGCCGCGGCCACGACGCTCGGCGTGTTCGCGGTGCGCCAGCACGAACAGGCCGAACAGGCGCAGGCCACCGCCGAGCAACTGCGCTCCCAGCAGGCGGCGTTCGGCGAGCTGCTGACCGCTCCCGACGCCCGCGTGACCACCGCAGGCGCCGCCGACGGCGGCTCGGGCACCGGCACCGTCGTCTGGTCCGCCAGCCGCAACCAGGCGGGGTTCCTGGCAGCCGGACTGCCCGCCCCCGGACCCGGGCGCGTCTACGAACTGTGGCTCGACCACGCGGGCACCCTCAGCCCCGCCGGACTCCTGCCGGACGGCGACGGCGCCCTGCTCCTCACCGCCCCACTCGACGGCGCCCGCGCCGTCGGCGTCACCATCGAACCCGCCGGCGGATCCGCCCAGCCGACGAGCGAGCCCGTCATGGCACTGAAGCTGACCCCGAACCGCCTCGCGTGAACGCACCCCCGATCCCGGACGGCTCCAACACCACCGGCGCCTCCTCACACGCCCCGGACGGCAACGCCAGGCGGCAGCGGGCAGGGGCGGCGCCAGGGGCTGGGGCGAGGCCGGGCCACCCGGGGTCCGCCCGCCCCACTCCCCCGCTCGCCGAACGCTGGCGGCCGTGGCTCTCCGACCCGGCGGGGCCGGGCGAGGCGCAGTGTGCCGGACGTGCGCCGTGGAGCGGGGCGGTGTCCGGTGGTTGGCCGGAAGGGCGTTGCGCCGCCGGCGGGACGCGCTTTGATCGCCGCCGCTGCGAACGGTGTGCCGGCCTCGCCTTCCCTGGCCAGGCCGACCGGGGCCGGACGCGACAAGGCGCCTCGTCTCGCGCCGAGGGCACCGGTACCGGCAGAGGGGACCCTTTCCGACCGTAGCTGCTGTGCCCGTGCCCCGAGCCTGTGCTGCAGGTGCCGGGTTGTCTCGCTGCCACTCACGTCGGCGGAGGCAGGCTCACTCCGGACGGGCCGGCGATGAAGGCGTTCGCGGTGGCCTGCGCCGCGGTGACGGCTGTGCCGAGCACGGCGGTGGTGCCGGTGGCGGTGGTGCGGGTGGCGGTGGTGCGGGTGGCGATGGTGCCGGTGGCGGTGGTGCGGGCTGCGGTCGGGTTCCCGCGGTGCCGGAGCGAGCGCTGTGCGGCGGCTGCCGAGCGGTGGATCCGCCCAGTGGATCCGCCCGGTCCGGCTCTCGGCAGTGTGGTCGCGCACGCGCTGTCGCCCGGCCAGGGCGGTGGCCTCGGTGACGAAGGCGGTCTCGTCCGGGCGGGCGGGACCTCCTCACCGCGCGGCGCGAGGGCCGCACTACGGGTGCGCTCCAGCCGGTCCGGGCCGGTCTTCTCCCGCGACTCCGACGCCGAGCCCGCCGGAGCCACCTGGAACCGCCCACACACCGGATGAGGACGGCCGGGGTGTCGAGTTCCGCCTCGACGGCCACTCACCACAGCACCTGACCTGCGGATTCACCCGGACTGCGCAGCCCCTCCTGTTGTCCTCGCCCGCAACAGCACGCATGGTGAGAGCGCAGCCCTTGCGCCCCAGCAGGTCGGCTCAGGCACCAGGAGCATCCCCCATGACCGAACCCTCGGCCCCCCGGCACGAAGCCCCCGTGAAGACCATCGCCTTCGTCCAGTACCCGGGCCTCACCCCGCTCGACATCGTCGGCCCACTACAGGTCTTCAGCGAGCTGTCCCATCTCGCCCCCGGCTACGACACGGTCGTGGTCGGCGAGCGGATCGAACCGATGGCCACCGACACCCCGCTGTCCCTGATCCCCAGCCACACCTTCGAGACCATGCCCGACCCGTACGCACTCATCGTGCCCGGCGGCACGACCGCCACCCTCGCCGCGATGGCCGACGAGAAACTGCTGGACAAGCTGCGCGCCGCGGCCGCACGATCCGAGATCGTCGGCTCCGTGTGCACCGGCTCGCTGCTGCTCGCCGCCGCCGGCCTCCTGGAAGGACGCCGCGCCAACTCGCACTGGATGTACCGCCACCTGCTGGCCAGGTTCGGAGCGATCCCGGTGGCCGAACGCTGGGTGAGGGACGACAACGTCATCACCTCCGCCGGAGTGTCGGCCGGCATCGACACGGCACTCCACCTGGTCGGCGAGATCGCCGGCCACGACACCGCCCGCAAGGTCCAGCTGTTCCTCGAGTACGACCCCCAGCCCCCGTTCGGCCCGATCGACTGGCAGGCCGCCAACCCCGGCCAGTACGCCCCCCAGGGCCAGAAGCGCCTTCGCCAGGCCCTCGCCGACCACCCCGAACTCCTGGCACGCCTGACCAACTGACCTGGCGGTCCGCTCCGTGATACCGAAGAGCCGCACCGGCTTCAGCGGGTCCGCACTCTTGAACGCCTCGTTGAGGGCCCGGTCCCGCGCAAGCCTCCAAGGTCACGCCCTTCATCGGGACCGGCAGCACCAGCGGACCCAAGTCCTTTGCAGCGCGGGCCTGCACGCACCCCGGGCACTCCAGCCGGTCCGATCCGGCCTTCTCCCGCAACTCCAGTACCGAGCCCTCCTTCCCCTCGATCGAGCCCCGGCACGTCCGGCACGGGCGCAGCGCCGCGTTGACCATGCGGGCGGCTTCCAGCCGCTCCTCCGTCTCCCGTTCCAGCCGTTCCCTGCGTTCCTGGTGGCAGGTCCAGCAGCGGCCGCCAGGCCGGCAGGTCCACTTGTGGTTGTCGCGGAGGCCGGCTGGCGGGAGCGATCGGGACACACGGTCGGCTGCCCACCGGCACGCCGCCGCATGCCGGCCGATCTCCGGTTGCGGCGCGCGGGCAGGCGAATGAAGCTACTGAACGTGTCGGTTTGATTGCGAACGGTTTGCGCAGGCCGACGACGCCGACGACCAGGAGCTCGATCCATGACCACAACGCCCACCCTCACCGCCGTCACGGCCGCTGTCGAGCAGCTGCCCAGGCCGCCGCTTCGCGACTCCGAAGAGATCCAGGGCAATGTCCTGGCGGCCTTCAACAAGGACCACCTCACCTACCTGCACGTCCGCTTCCCGGACGCCAAGCGCGGGCGGGCCTGGATCGCGGGGATGCTCACCTGCATCTCTGTCACCAAGGAGGTCGAGGATTTCAACGAGCAGTTCTCCGTGTCCCGCAAGGCCTTCGACATGGACCCCGGCTTCACCGCCACCTGGGTCGGTATGTCGCTGACCTGTCCGGGCCTGAAGCTGGTCGCCGCCGAACCGGACCAGATCGACTCCGACCTCGCCCCGTTCGCCTCCCTGCGTCAGGGCGCGGACGGCCGCGCGCAGGCCATGGGTGACACCGGCGACAGCGCGCCCGACAGCTGGCTCTTCGGCGCGCCGTCCGCACCGGTGCACGCCATCGCGCTGATCGCCTCCGACTCATTGGACCGGATGCGGGAATGGGTGGAGCGGCTCAAGATCCTCGGGCAGGCCAATGACGTCGCCCTGGTGTACGAGGACCTGGGGCAGACCCTGCCCGGCGCACTGCGGGGCCACGAGCACTTCGGGTACAAGGACGGCATCTCCCAGCCCGGCGTGCGGGACTTCCACCTGGAGGACCCGAACCGTCCGGGCTTCCGGCTCGGTCACCCGGGCACCGAGCTGATCGCCGCCGGCGAGTTCGTCTTCGGCCACCCCGCCGAGCCCGGCAGCACAGGCCGCCAGGCGCCGCGGTGGATGCACAACGGGTCACTGCACGTCATCCGCCGCCTGCACCAGGACGTCGGGAAATGGAACCGGGCGGTGGTGGACTCCGCCAAGAACATGACGCCGCCCATCGAGGACCCCAACCTGATGGGAGCCTGCCTGGTCGGCCGGTTCAAGAGCGGTGAGCCGCTCGCCCGTCCGGACGACGAGGCCCGCGGTCTGGGCAAGGACCGCAACGATTTCGACTACGCGAACGACCCGATGGGCAAGGACACCCCGTGTGCCTCGCACATCCGCAAGACCCACCCCAGGTCGTTCGTCGGCAGGTCCAATCGCCTCATGCGCCGCGGCATCCCGTACGGGCCGGTGTTCTCCGGCGCGACCGAGACCGCCGACCGTGGACTGATCTTCGCCTGTTACGGCACCTCCCTGGAAGAGCAGTTCGAGCTCGTCCAGCAGCACTGGTCCAACAGCGAGCGCTTCGTCGGCGGCGACCCGACAGCGCCGACCGGCGTGGACGCGGTGATCAGCCCCGGCGGCAAGATCAACCTCGCCATCGAGCACCAGGGCACCTCCAACAAGGGCACGCTCACCATGGCGCGTTTCGTGAAGACCACCGGCGCTCTCTACGGACTCACCCTGTCCATGAGCACCCTGAAACTGATCGCGGCCAACCAGCCCCTGCCCCGCTGACTCCGACCGGCCCTCCCGCCCCGAAGATGCGCTGCCGAGCGGGAGGGCCCGTCGCAGCCCGCGACTACCCGATCTCCATGAACCGCCTGCCCCCGAACCGGCAGAATCCCCGCCGCCCCGGATCCGGCGGGACACCCATGACCTCCGCGAAGGCCAGTTCGAAACTGGCCCGCGAGGGGGCGGACCACATCGGACGGCGGGTGCCTCGACCCGTCGAGTCGGGCCACCCGCCACCTGCACGCCATACCCGCTGACCGGTCGGCCGGTTCAGCGGCGTCCACACCCCGGACGATCACACCTGCGGGGGCCAGGAGGCACAGAGGGTGTTCTCCGAGCCCAGGGCCACAGTGACACCGACGGCCATCCGGAAGGCACCGACACCCTCGTCGGTGAGACCCAACACCACCGAGGCCCCGCCGGCACCCGTCGCCAGGTCCGACAGCAGCCGACCGCTCTCCCAGAGCGGCCCGGAGACCAGCACCTTCATCGAGAAGGTGTACGGGCGCTCCCCCGTGACCTCGATGCGGTCCGCCGCGGGTGACGGCTCCACGGTCGCGACCTGCCCCTCCTGCCCCTGCGGTCCCGAGGTCCGCACGGACACCCGCAGCGGCGCGGACAGGTGCAGCGGCCCGGAGCCCGGGGTCCCCGGGGCGATCGACGCCGTGATCTCCAGCGTCCCGTCACGGAATCCGAGGCCGAGGAACGCCAGGGCCGGGACCTCCGCCACCGGCGCCGGAAGCCCGGCAACCGGCAGGAGTCCGCCCTGGTCCGTCAACGGCGGAAGCTCCCGCAACCGTGCCAGGTTCACCGCGACGTCGGCCGGGACCTCGCCGCGCCGGTAGGCGGTGGTCTCCCCGCTCGGGCTGATGAGCTCCACGGCGATGTCGTTGTCGGGGTCGTCCAACTCCTCGTACAGGTCGTCCAGGCACTCCCAAGGGTCGATGCCCTCGGCGTTCAGCCGCTCCTCCTCCCTCCGGTGGACGAACGTGGAACGGGGGGCGCCGAACACGTCGCGCTCTTCCACCGGCAGAAAGCCCGCTTCCTGGAGGAGGCGGACCAGGAACTCCGCCATCCCGGGGGGATGTTCGGTCAACTTCTCCTCGCCGCCGTACCTGCGGACCACCACCGGCCAACGCTCCGGATCGGGCCCGTCCATCCGCCAGTACAGGAGTCCGTACGTATCCCCGTAACTCTTCAACCTGCCCCGCCCGCCGGAAGAGCGCCCGGGTTTCGGTTGTCCGCAGTGCCGACCGCGGCAGCGGTGCCGAGCTGGCGGGCGTCTGGTCCCCGCCGGAAGCCGGCCCAACCACCTGATCCCACCTCCTTCTCCTTCCGTATGGGCGCACCCTCTGCCATGGAGTGGCGGCGGCGAGGGAGGGATCCCAGCAGGTCTGCGAGCGTGGCGCCGTCCTCGGCCCAGCGGCGCAGACGGTCGCGGTCGATCCAGTGGATGCCGTGCGTGTCGCCCCAGGCAGCGGCATCGCGGGTGAGGCCGCCGTTGGTGACGACGACGGCGATGTCCGCGTGGTGGACCGGGCCTGCGGTCCCTTTGACCTGGTACATGACCTGGGCACCGACTTTGCCGGCGACCCTGGTGTGCTTGCACTGGACGACGATCCGGCCGTGCACGGGGTGGTGGGCGATGACGTCGGCGGCCTGATCGCCCTGGCGGCCGACCTGCCGGGCCGAGGTGCACCCGTCGCGCAGGAGCAGGTCGCGGGCGGCGAACTCGAACTGCCGGTCCGTCATCGCGTCGATCGTCGCAAGCGTCAGCCGCAGGCGCGACGCCCGCTCCGTCTGTGCCCGCCGCCTCACAGTGGCCTGCCCCGACCGGTATGTGGCCGCTGCGGCGGCCAGGACCGCAGCGGCGGCGAGCATCGGCCAGACGGCGGCAAGCATAGCGGGGGCGGCAGTAGGCCGTTCTGCTCCGTCGATCCTTCGTGGTGTGCCGGGGTCGGCGGTGCCGACCCCGGCGGGCGGGTGTCAGGAATCGCGGATTGGGCGTGACGAAGACCGCCTCCGCCTCCCGAGCCGGATGCCGTAGGCGTTGACCGCCTGGATCGGATGCCACCTCCGCGCGGTAGATGGCATCCGACTGGCAGGGCGCCGGAACCGGCTACGCGCTCCGGGTCAGCAGACCGGCGTCGATGGCCTCGGCGATAAGGGTGGCGCCGCGGCTGTTCTGGTGGATGTGGTCGGTCGTGAGCACGAGACCTCGCCGCCGCGAGATCGTGTCGAGGCTGCGGCGCAGCACTGCGTGCTGGGCGAGGACGCCGACGACTGCTGCGGGCGTCGCCTCCCGGTACGGAATCGGCGGTGGGTCTGCTTGGCGCAGTTCCTCGATCTGGCGTTCGTGGAGCGGAAGGTAGGCCACCTCGTTGGTGGTGGCGACCTCGGCGATCATCCGGCTGTACGCCTGCGATGCCTGTGCTGCCGCTCCGTCGAGTTGTTGGCCGAGTACTGGTAGTGACAGCAGGCCGATCGTCGCGTCGGTCTCCGCTCGCAGCCGTGCGACAACAGCTCCCAGGCACTGTTGGAACCAGTCGGCCGACGGGCGATCGGGGAGCCGTTTGCGCTTCATGGCCTGCTCGAGGGGGTAGCCGGCAAGGCTTGCTCGGGCGTCGTTGGTCCCGATCAGCACGGTGATCACGTCGGGTGGGTTCGTGACGACGGCATCGAGGCGCTGCAAGAGGTTGTAGGCGAAGTCGCCGTTGGCGCCGAAACGGGCAGGCTGCACGTCACCGGGAGGGTGGCGTCGTGCGAGAAGATCCAGGTAGTCGACGCTGAACTGCGCGCGGGTGAGGCTGTCGCCGAGGCATGCGATGCGTGTCGTCACGGCGCTTCCTGGGGGCTTGGCGTGCCGACGCGTTCGGTGGGGCGGGTGTCGGTCCGAGGACGGTGGTCGGTGCCGAGGGTCGCGGTGATGGCCAGGATGGACGTCGGCCCCTCCGTGTCGACCACGTGCCATACCCCGGCCGGGTTGATGGTGGCCTCGCCCGGCCCGAGCAGAACGCGGTCGGGCGCCCCGTCCACATCGCGGGTGACCGTCACGGACCCGCTGAGGCAAACGACCAGTTCGTCGCCTGCGGGGTGGCTCTCCCAATGGTCGCCGGGCCCGTCGGCGTCGAAGATCATCACCATCCGGCCCTCGGCGCCGTCTGCCGCGACTGCGGCGCTGTAGGCCTGGAGTACCTCCGGGTCCCAGGCGAAGCCCTCGACGGGTTTCGCTCTCGATCCCAGGCCGAGGTGCACGGGGGTGGTCCGCAGGTCCATGGCATTGCGTTCGTGGTTGACGAGTCTCATGCCGACGATCGTCCACGACGGTGATCGGGCGGTCTTGAAGAAAAGGGAGGAGAAGCCGACGCGAAGGGCGGACGGTCAGCGGCTACCCGGCTCCCAGGAGGACTTCGCTGCGACGCCAGGCCGTCGGCGATCGGCCCGTGAACTCGCGCCAGTCCCGAACGAGATGGGCCTGGTCGGCGTAGCCGGAGACGGTTGCCACATCGCTCCACGGGAGCGGGTCCTGCGCCGCGGCCAGTTCGTGCGCGTACTCGAAGCGCAGGACTCGGGCGAAGGTCTTCGGGGACAGACCCACCTCACCGCGAAACCGCTCGGTGAGGTACCGGCGGCTCCAGCCGAGTTCCGCGGCGACCGCACCGACCTGGAGGCAACCCCGCGCGGCGACGAGGCGGCGCCACGCCTCGGCCACCTCGGGGCGCGCCCAGCGGACATGGTCGCCGCAGGCGCCACGGCCGACAGCTCGGATGAGCAACTCGTCCAGCGCGGTGAACCGTGCCGCCCATGTCGTCGCCGATCGGAGCCGGTCGACCAGCTCGACGGCAAGCGCTCCGAGAAGCTCGTCAAGTGGGACCAGTCGGTGGGCGAGTTCGGCGGGCGGCATGCCGTAGATGGCCCGGGCTCCGAGCGGTGTCAGCGATATCTGGACACCTTGCTGGCGTCCGTCGTGGTGAATCGCGACGGACCGGCACATCAGACCGCCGGCCACGCTGTCGAATCGGGTGACCGGTGACCCGTCGTCAACGCCCGCCGCCACCTCCAAAGGATCTGACAGGCTGATCACCGCGGTGAGCGCGCGGCCCGGCGGGCCGCAGTGCACCCCCGTCGGGAGTCCGCGGAGGTCGAAGCCGACATACGAGTCGACGTACTGCCGCAAGACGGGCGCCGGACGTGCACCGATCCCGGTGGCCGTATGGTCCTCCATTCTCGCCAGTGTACGAGCCGCCCGGCCCGGAAAGATCACAATCCAAGGACTGATCACCGCCGTTTGCTGCTGGTGGCCGAGGAGAACCCGGCTGTCGCCGACCTGCTCGCCGCCGTCCCGGCCGGCGCCGCCCGCCTCGAGGACCTGGTCCAGCACGGACCGGCCGCCGCGGTGTGGCACCCGCTCGACGCCGAAGGCCGGCGCCCGTGCGGCTGGACCCAGCTACAGCCCTGACCGACCACCCTCACCTTGACCTTGATGCCCCGCCCGGACCGGGCCTCGGGCAGGGCATCAAGGTATCCGGAGACACCGCCACCAATGCTTTGACCTGCGACTTCTACCCCCCTCCAAGGTAGCCGGGGCCAGCGGCGCAGCGGTCTCCAAGGCATCTGGGACGCCTTCCGAGGTGACCATCCAGGTGTCGGCGGGGCGAGGCCGGGACGGATCCGGTCGCGCGTACGATTCCCTGCCGTGGGCAAGCAGAAGACCTTCGAGTACCCCGGCCGTCTGATCGAGGCGCAGCGGGCGCTGATGACCCTTCAGGCCGAGCGTCGCGCGTTCCTGGCCGCGCTACCGTCCTTCAGCGGTGATCTGGAGGCGGCTCGGGAGGGACTCGCCGAGGAGCAGCTGGCCGAGTCGGCCCGGCTGGCGGAGGCCGAGCGGCAGGCTGCCCACGCGGTGTGGGCGGACGCGCGTTGGGCGGAGCTGTCCGGTGAGGACCGGGTCGCCGCCCGCAGCCGGCTCAAGCACGTCGGCGAGTCCGCGGAGCCTGCGGTCGCGTAGCCGGCACGGGGCCGTCGGGGTCAGTACCCCTCGCGCACCTCGAAGACGCCGCTGTCCCAGTACACGGACGGCTCGTCGGCCTCGCTCGGCCAGTCGCTCTGCAGATGGCGGCGGCCGTGTCCGAGGGCCCCGACCTGGTGGGGGCTCAACCGCCCCGCCATCAGGTCGTCCGCCTCGGCGTCCGTGATCGGCAGCACGGTCCGGTACTGCGCGTCCCTCGAGGCAGCCCAGTCGACGTACTCGGTGAAGACACTCACGAAGGCCTGCGAACAGGGGCTGCAGCGCTGGACGGAGACGATGAAATGCGAGTCGTCCCGAATCATCCCCTCGACCCGGACCCCGGTCGGGCTCCGGTGGTGCGCCCGCGCCACCACCGCGTCCTCAGCACAACACGCCGCACACCCGAAACCCGCGGACTCCATCGCGTTGCCCCCCATGAACGCGCCCCCTTCGACCGTGGGCCACATACTACTTGGGCCCCGGGCCGATCTCCGCGGTCCTCCGCCCCGGGGCAACCCCCCTCTGTCCGGGGCCTGTCCCGCCGAACTGTCGCGCCCGGGCCACACAGGGGATCGCAGGTACCCGCGCAGGTCACAGGGCGCGACGGCACCCCACGGGACAGGGCCGCAACAACCCCCACGACAGCCCGGAGGGGCAGCGCTCACGGGGTGCGGTCCTTCACCGGGTAGAGCTCGGCGTGCCGCACCCGGTCTTTCCACCAGAGGTCAGCGAGGGCCGAGAGGCGGGCAGCCATCAGCTCCCGCCTGATCGGGGCGGGCAGCACCAGCGGACCCCGCTCCTGATCCTCCCGGTCGCTTTCGCAGTGCGGGCACTCCAACCGGTCGGGGCCGGCCTCCGCAGCGTTCCGCGTCAAGGCCCGCGACAACGACCCGAAACGCTCCGGCCAAGAGCCGGCCAGCCGCACGGTGCACTGGTGGTGCCCGCGCCTGCCCCGGCCACACCCAAGCCGGATACCCGCCGGATCCTCAGCGCCCCGAACTTCGACCTGGCCGGTGGCGCCGCGAAGCGGGCCACCGGGCCACCGCGCAGCGAGGAGGTCCGGTTCGCCGAGATGCGCGGCGCCCGCGGCCTGCCGGCCGCGCGGATCGGCGTGGTGGACGGCGACACCCTGGACGTCCGGGGCCGGTTCACCGTCCCGCTGGCCGAGCCGGCCGAGGCGCACCACGGCGTGGTCGAGGGCCCGCTGGCCTGACCTCCGGTGTGCTTGTTCCTGGGGCGGTCCATATCCGGGCACGGACCGCCCCACGGCGTTGTGGCTCGAACGGTCCCGTCGGCCGGGAAGGGCGGATACGCTGCCGTCATGGCCGAGCCGCGAACGTACGATCCCGCCGAGGTCCGGGCAGCGCTGGCCGGGCAGACCGGGCTTCTGCGCGACGCGGTGCGCGCGCTGTGCGCGGCGCCCGGTGCGGAGCGGGCGCTCGCCGGGCCGACCCGGCTGGGGGACTGGACGGTACGGGAGTTGGTGGCGCACCTCGCGATCGTGCTGGAGTGGCTGCCGCAACACCTGGACCAGCCGGTGCCGGAGGGCCGGCCGGTGAGCCTGGTGGAGTGGGCCGACGGGACGCGGCGGTTGAGCGCCACCGTCGACGCGGTGGCGCGCGAGCATGCCGAGGGCGCGTTCGCCGGTACCTCGCAGGAGGTGGCGAGCGCCTTCGACCGGGCGGCCGACGCGCTGCTGGCCACCCTGGAGCGGCCCGAACTCGACGATCCGAAGCGGCTGTTCGCCATGCGGTTCGGCCCAATGCCGGTGAGCGACTTCCTGGTGACCCGGCTGGTGGAGACCGTCGTGCACGGCGACGACCTGGCGGCTGCGCTCGGGCTGGACCTGCCGCACGAGCGGCAGGCGGTGGCCGCGGTGGTGCGCCTGCTGGCCGACGCCTTCGCGGCGCAGGTGCCGGGCAGCTCGGTGGAGTTGCGGATCCCGCCGTACGCCGTGGTGCAGGCCGTACCGGGGCCGAGGCACACCCGGGGGACACCGCCGAACGTGGTGGAGACCGATCCGCTGACCTGGATCCGCCTGGCGACCGGCCGAACTGACTGGGCCTCGGCCGTCGAAGCCGCGACGGTCTCGGCGAGCGGGGAGCGCAGCGGCCTGGCGGCGTATCTGCCGGTGCTCGGATGAACGTCCTGGAGCGGATGGCGGTGGCCGCCTCGGCGGGCCGGGTGCCGCCCAGGGCGCGCTGAGCCCACAAGATTGCGGATGGGGTGCAACGCGATCGCGTTGCACCCCTGAGCCGCACTCCGCGTTGCAGTCGGCGGTCGGGGGGCGGCAGATGCCCCCGGCACCTGGCGGGGAGGGAGTCGTTAGGCGGTGTGTTAACCAACCGCCGGCCCGGGCGGTGCAAGGCACCCGCTGCAACGCGGTCCGGCCGCTGGCCGGGTGAGGTGAAGGCCCAGTTCAGGGGGCAACGCGGAGTCTCGCGTTGCACCCCTTTGTTGCTCCCGTATTGCGTTCGGGGCCTGTCACGCCGAGCTGTCGCGTCCGGACCACACACAGCGCGGCGTCGGCCGCGCAGGCCGCCTCCAGCCGTACCCGGGCCTCGGCCTCCCGCTTCCTCTCCCGCCGGTCCTGCTCCTTCGGGTCATCAGAGCGACGAGCGCGATTGCGGCGGCCGCCGTGGTCCGGCGAAGCATCATCGTCCTTCCGGAGCGGCCGGCTATCTGCTGGCTCAAGCCCCTGCCGTTCATCCCGATCTCGAAGTGGTTGAGCTGAGCGACCGGCTGCCGGGTCGCCCGAAGGAACGATCACCGGAGGACCTCGGCCTGGCCCGCCGCCGAGCTCGCCTACACCGTGGTACCGGCGACGAGCGGCCACGGCTGCCGCTCCGCCAGCGCGACCAGTCGGCGCACCGTGCCGTACGCGCCGAGCGCGGCCGCCTCCCACCCGCCGGCCGGGACGACGCCGACCGGCCCGGCGAGCACCGCCAGGTTGTGCGTGGTGAGGATCTGCGCCCGAGGTGCCCTCAGGTGAAGTGGCGGGCTCGATGAATGCGGCGGTACAGGGCGTCCGCCGGGTGGGGGCCGGGAACCGGGCTTACCGTGGAAGGGCCGTGAGCGCCCCGCCCGCGGGCGCAGGCGTTCAGGTGGTGAGGTCGATGTGCAGGTGGCTGGCCTACTCGGGATCGCCGATCCCGCTGGACGAGGTGCTGTACAAGCCCGCCAACTCGCTGATCGACCAGAGCCGCCACGCGCGCCTCGGCGTCGAGACGACCAACGGCGACGGCTTCGGGGTCGGCTGGTACGAGGGCGACGCCGAGGGGCGTCCGACCGTCGGCGAGCCGGCGCTGTTCCGCGGGGTCGGCCCGGCGTGGAGCGACGTCAACCTGCGCGAACTGGCCGGACGCATCCGCTCCCCGCTCTTCTTCGCGCACATCCGGGCCTCCACCGGCACCGGCGTCCAGCAGACCAACTGCCACCCGTTCCGGTACGGGCGGTGGCTGTGGATGCACAACGGGCTGATCAACGGCTTTTCGGAGCTCAAACGCGATCTCGTACTGGCGGTGGACCCCGCCTACTACGGTTCGATCGCCGGGTCCACCGACTCCGAGGTGATGTTCCACCTGGCCCTGACCATGGGCCTGGAGGGCGACCCGCCGCGCGGCGTCGCCGGGATGATGGGCCTGGTGGAGCAGGTGGCCGAGCGCCACGGCGTACCGGACCCGCTCCAGATGACGGTCGCGGTCTCCGACGGCATCCGGATCTGGGCGTTCCGCTACTCCAGCGAGCGCCGGTCCCGCTCGCTCTACTACAGCACCGAGGTGGAGTCGCTGCGCCGGCTGTACCCGGACCGGCCCGAGCTCCAGGCGCTCGCGCCCGGAACCCGCCTGGTGGTGTCGGAGCCGCTCGGCGACCTGCCGGGGGCGTGGAACGCGGTGCCGGAGTCCTGCTACGGCGTCATCCAGGAGGGCCGGGACGTGATGCACGAGCTGAGGCCGCTGCGGTGAGCAGCCCGGTGAGCGGGGGCTCGGGAGCGTCGGCCACCGGCAGCCACACCACCGGCGCCTGGCCGGGGTCGTCCTGCAGGTGGGCGGTGAAGACCGGGTGCCGGCGCCGGAACGGCTCCCCTCTCGCCCGGCCGCTCGGTCTCCTGGTCCTGGACGAAGCGCAGCACCGCCAGATCGAGGCCGAGCTCCTCGAGTAGCTCCCGGCGCAGCGCGGCCTCCGGCTCCTCGGCCTACTCGATCAGGCCGCTGGGCAGCGAGTGCCGGGGGCCGGCCTCCCGCCGGCGCCGGATCGGGCACACCTCGCCATCGTGGACCAGCACCGCACCCACCCGCACCTGTGCTGGCGAGGCCTCAGGACCGCGGCGAACAGCAACCACGGCGGCGCCCAGGCGGGAGTTCGACCTCGGCCAGGCGCGATTCGGCCAGGCCATAGGGAACCGGACAAGTCGGTCGCGACGCTCCGGCTTCAACCGCCACAATCTGTTACGGCTCGTTGCACTCTGTTGTCATGGTAGGTCCGGTTCCGGAGCCACAGCGGGGCTGCGGCGCCGGTCGGCGCCGGACAACCGGTCCACCTGCCAGCGGGCAGGGTCTACGCCGTGACCTGCGGCCATCGCGTGATCGTCTGTTTTCACACACCGATGATCAACGGTGGCCGCACCCACGTCCGCACCGGCCCCGCCAGCGTGATCAGGATCCGCCACCGGAGTATCAGTCCAGAAAGATTCCGGCGAGGCGTGGCAGGCGGCGACGCATCTCATCGCCGTCGGCGGCGTCCCACCGAGTTCCGGCGGGCTCGGTAACAGCGCTGAGCGGGCTGGCTTCCGGGGAAGCCTCCAGCGCCTCGTCGAGCCCGTCCGCCTCACCGGTGAGACGTTGGTAGGCCCGGTGGGCCACCTGGTTGAAGTCCTCGTTCCCGATGAGCACGTCTCCGCCGTCCCGCACCGCCGGATGGTCAGCGAGAGAGTCCGGATCGGCGAGCGCGCGCTCGTACCAGTACCGGCCGAGCGAGATGAGGCCCTCACGGAAGTCCATGAACCCGTCGTCGGACCACCAGCCTTCGATGAGGAACGCCGCCGCCCACAGGTCGTACCGGTAAGCATGGTCGCGCACCTGCCACTGGCGCAGGGAAAACTGGACGATCTCGGCAGGCGTGCGGCTCACGAGCCGCTCCTCGCACGCGCGCTCGATCGCGTCGCGCCGATCGTCGAAGTCCAGTTCCAGCGCGTCAACCTCTGCGCAGGCCTCGTCCATCAAGGCCCAGAACTCCTCGAGATCCATCACGGCCTGAGTATGCCAGGCGCTTCGAAACCCCACGCCTGCGGCACAACCGGTGCCGGAGCAGCACACCGCCGGACAACGGCCATGCACCCATGGTGGACGACCTTGGCCGGCATGGGCTCCTACTCGCAGACGCGTGCGCGCTGGCCGCCGATGCCCTGGAGGCGAACGGGTATCCCGAAGCCGCCGTCGAGTACCGACAGCGCGCCCTGCCCGCCGCCGGCGCCGCAACGCCAGCCCCGCAAACCGGGAACGACGATATCTCCTCCGGCGAGGGTAGCGCCGGGCCAGGCGGGGTCCGGTCGTGATGCCCCGTTTCCGGCCCTGGCGCGGGAAGGCGGCGGGCGACGGCATGGGTTCGGATGGCACCGCGCAGGGGGACGCGGAGGGCTCCGGTGCGATCCGGCAGCAGGGCGCCGCAGCCGGGGCGGACGGCCGCGGGGAAAACCCGCCAACACCCCGGGCGGGGACCAGCGGCAGCGTCGGGGCTGGGGCCGACCATGCCGCCGTCCGCATCATCGGCACGGACCAGGAACCGCGGGGTGGCCGAGTTCGTGCAGGTGGCGCTGCCGGGCTGCGACGGCTGCACCTCCACGCCCGCCGGGGTCGGCGGCACGCTGTTGTAGGTCACCGAGATGAACGGCGGGTGGTCGCCCTCGGAGGAGCCGAACCGCTTCCAACTGTTGCTGTCGGACTCGTTGTCCGCCTTCAGACCCACCGCGTTGATCTCCGCGCCGTTGCCGACCCACGAACGCGCGAGGGTGGTGATGTCCGCCTTCGCCCAGCCCGAGCCGTCACCGTTCGCGCACTGATGCGGGTCACCGGCATCGACGTCACAGGTCTCGAAGGAGTAGGCCCGTCCCGAGCCCCAGGACGGCTGCGCGTTCCACCGGGTGCCCGTCGAGGCGTACCCGGTGTCCCACACCGGGGAAGGTCAGCTGCCGCGGTGCGCGGGCGCAGGCCCGCGACCGGGCAGCGTGCAGGTGGCGCACCGCGTTCTCGGCGTCGGTGAGCTCGCCGGGTTCGGAGAGGCAGGTGCCGAAGGACTGTCCGCCCACGCCCGCCAGGGGGCCGGGCCGTGATCGTTCATTCGGCTCCCGTGGTGCAATGTCGCTCATGGCAGCACTTCTTGAGACAGCGCAGATATTCCGTTCCCTGCACGTACCAGGCACGCCACTGGTCCTGCCCAATGCGTGGGACGGCGCCTCCGCCCGTGTGGTGGCCGACGCGGGTGCCGTTGCGATCGCGACCACCAGCGCCGGGGTCTCCTGGTCACTCGGCCGCGGCGACGGCGAGCACATGACCCGCGACCAGGCACTCGACGTGATCACCCGGATCACGGCCGCTGTCGATGTACCGGTCACCGCCGACATCGAACGCGGCTACGCGAGCGACCCCGAGGGCGTGGCCGAGACCGTCCGGGGCGTGATCGCCGCCGGAGCGGTGGGGATCAACCTCGAAGACACCCTGCGCCCCGTCGCCGAACAGGCCGAACGGATCGCAGCCGCCCGCGAGGCCGCGGACAAGAGCGGCATCCCGCTGTTCATCAACGCCCGCATCGACACCCACCGCCTGCCACCCGCCGCCCGCACGGCCTGGCTGGACGAAACCCTGACCCGCGCCCGCGCCTACGCGACAGCCGGCGCGGACGGCATCTTCGTCCTCGGCACCCCGGACGCCGAGACGGTCAGCACACTCGTGGGCTCCCAGCCCCTGCCGGTGAACGTCCTGACCGGCCCCGGCACACTCCCGGTCTCCGAACTCGCCCAGGCGGGAGCCGCCCGCATCAGCGCGGGCTCCTCCATCGCCGAAGCAGCGTACGGGCTCGCTCGCCGGGCCACCCGCGAACTGCTGGAGAGGGGCACGACCACCACACTGGAGGGCGGATTCGACTACGCCACCCTCAACGCACTGCTCCTGGCCGGGCCCCCGCACTGAGACGCGGTCAGGAACGCCGGCGGCAGTCGGAGCGCCGCCACACCTGGCCGAACCCGCCTGCGCCGAGTCCTCCGACAAGCCGGTACCGCCCGCCGACGATCCGCGCCGCGCCCTCCTGCACTTCAACGCCCCCCTTTCCCGCCGAGCCGACCACGCCCGTCCTGGTGATCCTCACGGAGGGGCACTTGTCGAAATAACAGAGTCTCACTCACCCGGGACCTTGATGAGCCCTTCGGGCCAGTCGGAGCCCGGTGCCGCACTCGTCGCAGACCCCGTGGAGGGGGAGAAGGGGCCCTTCCGGCTCCGCCAGGACCTTCGGCGACGGTTCACCCTGACGAGCCGAAGTCGGTAAAGCCCTGGACGTCGACCACGTCGTACCGCTCGCCGCGGCCTGGCGATCGGGCGCCGACACCTGGACCCCCGCCAAACGGCGCGCCTTCGCCAACGGCCTGACGCACTCGCAGCTGATCGCGGTCTCCGCCGCCTCCAACAGGTCCAAGGGCGACAAGACGCCAGCTGCGGAACCCGCCAGTACGCCCCCTCCACGGGCCGCTTCATCAGCCTCGACCCGATCATCGACACGGCCGATCCCCAGCAGTGGAAGGGCTTCGCCTACAGCGAGAACGGCCCCGTCAACCAGAGCGACCCCACCCCGCGCAGCGTCGGGAACCTTCCTCGCCGTCTCAGCGGGGCGCCCCAGGTCAGAGTTCAAACATCTCGGTGTACGGCTGGGTGATGCGTTCCTGTCGCGAGCCGAAGTCGACGAGCACCGCAGTGTCGCTGTTGTCTTCGACGCTGATGACTCGGCCGAGACCGTAGCGGTCATGGGTGACTCGGTCGCCGACAGCGAAGTGCTTGCGCGGCGCCTCCGCCCGGGCCTTGAAGGGGCTGGTGGGCAAGTGGCGGCGGACTGCTGAAATTTTCGTCATTCCCTCCAGTATCCACGGGAAGGCGCTGGCGTGAACCCCTTCCGGGACATTCGTGCCGGGCGGGGCGGAAATGCCGTGTTCGCCGTCCAGCGCGCTCCTGGACGGCGCGGGTGGACGTGGTGCGTCACTTCGCGGGGCCGTCGCAGCAGGGCCAAGCGCTCCGCGTCCGCCGGCATCGCCCCCGGGGTCCATCGACACCGACGGGTGGGGAATGTTATCAACCAGCCTTCGGTCAGGGAGAGTTGGCGGCCGTGTTGGCCGGGGACGGTGACCCGGGGAACGGCCGCCGCGAAACCGGCGGTGAAATGTTCCACCGCGGCGGGCCGTGGACTGCTACAGTCGACTTAGTTGCAGTAGTGGTTCCCATGAACTTTGTGTGCGCCTGCTGATGTTTCGCAGGCGCATTTTTGTTTCCCGGATTCTCTCCGGGCGGGTGCTCATCGCGGCGACTCGAAGCCCGCGCTGTGCGTGCTTCGGACAGCCCCTTGAAGGAGATTTCTTTATGGCTAATGGCACTGTGAAGTGGTTCAACTCGGAAAAGGGCTTCGGCTTCATCGAGCAGGAGGGTGGCGGCCCCGACGTCTTCGCCCACTACTCGAACATCAACGCCAACGGCTTCCGTGAGCTGCTCGAGGGCCAGAAGGTCGAGTTCGACGTCACGCAGGGCCAGAAGGGCCCGCAGGCCGAGAACATTCGTCCGCTGTAGTTTTTTCTGCTGAAGGCACCCGCCTGGCAGCGAGGGGCCCGCACCGCGTACACACCCGGTGCGGGCCCCTCGGCATCGCGACCTGCTCACCGTGGCGGGCACCGCCAACGCCATGTTCCAGCCCGGCGCCTCCTCGACCGTGCCGCTGGTCGCCCGCGACGTCCAGGGCGCCAACGGAGTACTGCGCACCTCGGAGGCGCTCACCGGACTCGTCGGCCCCGCCCTGGCCGGCGCCCTGGTCGGACTCGGCGCCACCGGCTGGGTGATGGCGATCTCCGCCGCCGCCTACGCCACCAGCGCCCTCTGTCTGCTCGCCCTCCGCCTCGGGCCGGTCCCCGCCCCGCCCCCCGGACACAGCCTCTGGCACAACCTGGCCGTCGGCTGGCGGGAGTTCCGCGCCCGCAGCCGGCTCCGGGGCGTGATCGCCATCTGGATGGTCTTCGCCGTCCTCTCCTGGGGCCCGCAACTCTCCGTCGCCGCCGGAGTGGTGGTGCCCGAACACGGCGCCACCGCCTTCGGCCTGCTCAACTGCGCCCTCGGCGCCGGCACCGTGGCCGGCGGCCTGCTCGCCATCCGCCGGAAACCCGCCCACCCGCTCGCCGCCGGCGCCGGCGCCGCCGCCATGCTCGCCTACCCGCTCTACCCCCTGGGCATCGTCCTCGGCCTCCCCGTCTGGCTGCTCGCCGCCACCCAACTCGCCGTCGGCGCCGGGATCGGCATCTGGGGCGTCATGTGGGCGACCACCGTCCAGACCCACGTCCCCGGCGAAGTCCTGAACCGCGTCCACGCCTACGAGGTCGCCGGCTCCGTCGGCATGTACCCCCTTGGCAGCACCCTGGCCGGCCCCGCCACCCACGCCTTCGGCACCGACGCGGTCCTCCTCACCGGCGCCGCCGTCGGACTCCTCACCGCCACCGCCCTCCTCGCCACCCACCCCGTCCGCACCCTCCGCCGGGCGGAGGGTGCGGACAGCCGGCCGGCGGTCTCCCTGACGCAGTGAGCCTTTCAGGGCGAGCACCGATCGGGTGATTGCCAGGCGGCCGGTACGAGGGCAGAACGAACGAGGCTCCCGGGCGGTTGAGCGAGATGTCTCACGTCTCAAGCAACCAACCAGGGGGCCTCGTTGGTCACCTGTCCTGCCGCACTGGACCTGCCGCACGCGCTCGTTGAGTGGGTCACCATGCTGATCGTCACCCGGAAGGGCGACCGCCGCTGCAAGCTCCGCCCCTCACAGCGAGCCCTGGTCGCGCTGCTCTACCTGCGCGAGCACGACACCCTCGCCCAGATCGCGGCCGGCTTCCGGATCAGCGTCGGCACCGCGCACGCCTACGTGCACCAGGTCACCGACCTCCTCGCTCGCGAAGCACCCGGCCCGACCCAGGCCCTGCGCGAGGCCGACGCAGAGTATGTCCTTGTCGACGGCACCCTCGCGGAATGCGACCGCGTCGGCGACGGGCGCGCAGACCACTCCGGGAAGCACCGCCGCCACGGCGTGAACCACCAGGTCATCACCGGCCCGACGGGCAGGCTCGTGTGGATCTCCCGCGCCCTGTCCGGCCGCACCCACGACCTGACCGCCGCCCGGACTTACCGCATCGTGAAGACCTGCGTCCGTCTCCGTGTCCCCGCTCTGGCCGACATGGCCTACACCGGCGCCGGCGGAACGTTCGCCGTGCCGACCAGGCGCTCGCCCCGCAAGGAGCTCAGCCTCGGGCAGAGATCGTTGAATCGGGCCCACGACCTTCCGGGCGGGCGGTGGCCTCAGCCGCCCCGGCCCTGCCAGGTGGACACGCAGGCCTCGTTGCCCTCCTGGTCGGCGAGCACCCAGAAGGCGGGGGCCCGGACCGCCGACACCAGGCGGCCCCCGGCCGCCATTGCGGCCCCGACCCGCCGCGGCGCCTCGTCGTGCGGGACGGAGACGTCCAGGTGCACACGATTGCGCTGCGGGCGCGGGCGGTCCATCCGCTGGAACCAGACCGCCGGCCCCAGGCCGTAGGGATCGACGAGCGGATCCTCCGGCCCTCCCCCGCCCGGCTCGTCCGCGTAGCCCAGCACCGCCTTCCAGAACGGCCGCACCGCGGGGATGTCGAGCGCGTCGATCGCGATCTCCAGCAACTGGACCGACCTCGCCGCCCGCGGCCCGGTCCCGGGTTCCGTCCGCAGACCGGCCCCCCGGACGACGGCGGCGATCCGGCACGCGAGCTCGACGTCCCGGGCGGAAACCGCCGTGCGGTCCGCCGCTCGCAGGGTGAGCAGCACCAACCGGGGCCGCAGCTCCACGTGGAGGTGCCGGTCGGCGTCACCGCCGCACACCGCCACGGCGTCCGAGGCCAGCGCGACCCCCTGGGCCAGTGACCCGACCGGGACGGTCGTCTGCAGGGCGCCCAGCAGGAGGCGCCAGCCGTGCTCGTGGACGGCCTCGGACACATCCGCTCGGCTCGGTGGTCGTTCCATCCCGCCGTCATCCCCACGCCGGGGGCCGACCATGCCTCAGCCGACCCGTCGGCGACGGTGGTAGGCGTAGGTGAGGGCCAGGACGATCGGTCCCCACAGCACGCCCGGGCCGATGCACACCCGGGACAGCGCCAGCCACCAGCCGTTGCCGTACGCCACCTCGTGGAACCCGAACAGGCCGAACCAGGCGAGTGGCATGGTGCCGAACAGCGCGACCAGGACCAGGCCGCCCAGCGTGGCCGGGACGACGGCGGCGAGCGGCGGCACCCGCCGGCCGCCGACGCAGGGCACCCAGCGCGGGAACACCTCGCCCCACCCGCTGACCAGTCCGGCGGTGAGCAGCGCCAGCGCCTCGGTGAGCACGCTCAGGCCGACCACGTACGGCGCGGCCCACCAGGTGAAGGCCGGCGCGTCCGGGTCGATCGACCCCATCGTGAAGTCGACGGCGAACGGCAGCCGCCAGAGGCAGTGCGGCAGCAGGATGAACGGGAGCGCCCTGGCCAGTCGCAGGGCCCAGCGGGGAACGGGTCGCTCGGTGTCGCCCAGCGGAATCGTGATCGGCATGACTCCAGCGTCGTCCGACCGCGACGGCGCCGCCTCGGTCCGCCGGACGATCGCGCTCCCCCGCGCGAGCCATCCCCCGATCGCCGCGTCCTCCCGAAGCCGCGTACACCCCGACTTCGTCGCACAGGTCGGCGTGCACGTCGCGCGCGGCCCCGGCCGGACAGGGCCTGGATCACCGCCGGTCAGGCGCGGTTGCCCAGGTCGTCGCAGGGCAGTCGGGCGGTCGGGTGGTTGGCCAGGAAGTCGCGGGTCGCCTGCCGCTCCACCTCGGCGATCGCGGCGGGCTCGACATCGATGACGCCGCCGAAGGGGCGGTCGACGTCGCGGATGATGCACAGGGTCGCCGTGAGCAGCGCGGTGATCACGGCGAGGGTGATCAGCTGGCCTCGGTTGTCGCGGCGGGGCAGGCAGACGGCGAGGGCCGTCACCGTGATGGCCAGGGTGGCCAGCAGGAACCAGAGGATGGTGCTCGGGACGCTGGCCGTGGCCTGGGTGAGGCGTTCCTCCCGCTCGTCGGAGCGCTTGTTGTCAGCGGCGATGAGCATGCCGAAGACCGGAGTGCCCTGCAGATCGCGGAAGGCCCGGCGCAGATCGGTCGACCAGACACTCGGCGCCGGGGAACCGGTGCCGTCGGCCATGGCCGGCCATTCCTGGTGGCGCACCGCCCGGGCGTAGCAGACCTCGGAGGCCTGGAGACGTGCGCGCTGGGCCTCGGGGGCGTACTCGGCGATCTCGACCAGCTGGTCCAGGGCGCGGGCCTCACCCCGGGAGGCGACCTCCGCCTTGCTGTAGGAACCGTTGGCCGACGCGAGGACGAACGCCAGCAGCAACACGGTGAGTGTCAGCAGCGGGCCGACCAGGTCCTTGACGGCCATGCCGGTGTCGTCGTCCTCCTTGAGAAGCCGTGGGCGGAGGTAGCGGTTCGCGGCCAGGCCCGCCAGCAGGGCGCCGACGGCGACGGCGATGACGAGGATCACGAGCGGCCACCTTCGGGGGCAGGGCGGGGGGAGTCCCGGAGCGGTCGGGCTCAGTGATCATGACTTGGCAGAAGAGGCGGCCGGAATGCCGAATCGTTCGCTCACCTACGGACGGGGGAACTCATTACGCCGGCAGGACCACAGCCATTCACCGTGCGGTGTCCGGCAGTGTGGACGGACCCGCACGACGCGGCCCGGCTCGCGCACCACCAGAATGACGGCCATGAACGAGAACCGGAACACCGGTACGACAGCCGCCGAGGTCAGACCGCCGCTGACGGCAGGCCTCACCGGTGCCGAGCTGCTGCGCTGGTACTGGACGCTCGAGGAGCTCACCGGTCTCGCCCGCACGATGGGCCTCGCGCGGCACGGCGGCAAGACGGCGCTCACCGCCCGGCTCGCCGCCGCGCTGGACGGCCTGCCGCCGCCCGCCGCCCCGGCCCGCCGGAGCCCGGCCGCCGCGCAGCTGACCGACCCCGTCGACGGCGACACCGTCATCCCGGCCGGCCAGCGGTGCAGCCAGGTGCTGCGGAGGTACTTCACCGAAGCGATCGGCCCCGGCTTCCACTTCGACGCCCACATGCGCGACTACGTCGCCGGGAACGCCGGCCGGACCCTCGCCGACGCGGTCGCCCACTGGCACGCCACCCGGCCGGACGCGGCCCGGCCGCGCGAGATCGCGGAGCAGTTCGAGTTCAACCGCTTCACCACCGCCTGGCACCGCGAGCACCCGGCCGGCACCCGCGCCCAGGCCCTCGAAGCCTGGTACGCCCACCGCGCCCTGCCCAGGACGCCCCGCGACACCTGACGGCGGGGCATCCGGGGACCGGCCGCGGCGGGGGTGGACCCCGTCGCACGGGCCCGTACTTCACCCTCAGGTGTGATGGCAAACGGATGACAGTGCCGCAGAACCCGTGCCGCCCGCTGTTTCGTTCGCGGGCCGACTCCGGCGCCAACCCTAAGGTGAGCGCATGGTGATGGCACTTGCCGACGGCTCCGGGCCGCTCACGGACGACATGGACCCGCTGAGCCGTTCGTCCGTACTCGACGTACCCTGCGCCCGATGGCCCGGCACCGGCGTCACGCGGTCCGACCTCGCCGGCGCCTTCGAGTGACCGCCCCTCTGGTCGGCCGGAGCAGCGGCGCCCCGGGCGTCCCACGACCGCAGGCTCCCGAGACCGAAGACGGGACCGACCACGGGGGCGAGCACGGGATCGAGCAGCATCTGAACCGGCTCTGCCCGCCCACGCCCGGCGGCCTGGCCGTGTGGCTGCCCGCCGGACACGGCGGCGACCTGTCGGCCGCCGCCGCGCACGCCCTCGACCGCCGCCTGCACCGGGCGCTGGCCGAACCGGTGCGACACCTGGTGGACGCGGGCGGCAGGAGGTGGCGCCCCACCCTGCTGACGCGGATCGTCGACCTGCTCGGTGGTGACGGAGAGCGCTTCGGTGTGCTGGCGGCCGCCCTGGAACTCGCCCACACCGGCTCACTCGTCATCGACGACATCCAGGACGGATCGACGATGCGCCGCGCGAAGCCGACCGCGCACGAGGTGTACGGCCTGCCCGGCGCCCTGAACGCGGGCACCTGCGCCTACTTCGCGTTCGACCGGGCCGTCACCCTGTGTGCCCCCGAAGACCCGGCGCTGCAGGGCCGGCTGCGCGAGGTCATCCTCGCGGCGCTGCGGGCCGCCCACGCCGGGCAGGCGCTCGACATCCAGGGCCACCGCCACGAGATGGAGCAGGCGCTGGCCACCCGCGACAACGGCCCGCTGCTGGAGCTGGTGCTGGCCACCCACCGGCTGAAATCCGGTGCCCTGGTGGGCGCTTGCTGCCAGGTCGCCGCGATCGCCGCCGGCGCCGAAGCCGCCCTGGGCCGGGCACTGCTGCACTGGGGGACGGCACTCGGCACCGTCTACCAGATCACCGACGACGTCGCCGATCTGCGCGGCGTCACGGACGAGGGCGGCGCCCTCACCAAGCAGGTCGCCGAGGACCTGCGCAACGGGAAGGTCACCCTGCCGCTGGCCCACGCCGTCGCGCTCCTCCCCCGCGCCACCGCCGAGGAGCTGTGGGCCACGATCCGCGACGGCGACGCGACCGAGGCCGCGATCCACACGGCCCGGAACACGCTCCTGGAATGCGGCGCCGTCACGGCGAGCGAACGCGACGCCGACCGCCTGTACGCCGAGGCCTGGCGGACGCTCGAACCCCTGCTCCCGCGCGCCCTGGACGCCGCCCACCTCCACGCCGCAGGCCGCAGCGCCGTGCACGACCGCCCGCTCCTTGCAGCTGCGACCTCGCGCGCCAACTCGCCCGAGGGTTGGCCGAGTCGGGCGATCAGCACAGGAGGGCGCGGCAGCCGGAACCACGAGGAGAAGCGGTCGCAGGTCGCGCCCGTGGAGTCACGGCCCGTGTCGCCCTCCGATTGACCGGCCTATGGTCCGGGGGTCGGGTAGCTTGCCTGAAAGCCGTCCGTGCATCCGGGCTGCCCGGTCGACGCCACGTCGGTGCTGCCGCAGAGAGTGAGCCTCGCATGTCGAACCTGCTCGGCCGCCATCGCGCGGTCATGCCGAGGTGGGTGTCGCTCTACTACGACGACCCGATCGAGATCGTGAGCGGCAAGGGGCGCCGCGTCACCGACTCCGACGGCCGCAGCTATCTCGACTTCTTCGGCGGCATCCTCACCAACATGCTCGGGTACGACGTGCCCGAGGTGCGGGAGGCCGTCGAGCGGCAGTTGCGCACCGGGGTCGCGCACACCTCGACGCTGTATCTCATCCGCGCCCAGGTGGAGTTGGCCGAGAGGATCGCGGAGCTGTCGGGCATCGCGAACGCCAAGGTCTTCTTCACCAACTCCGGCACCGAGGCCAACGAGACGGCGTTGCTGCTCGCCACCAACGCCCGCCGGTCCGACCAGGTGCTCGCCCTGCGCAACAGCTACCACGGACGCTCGTACGCGGCCACGGCCGTCACGGGCAACCGGAGTTGGAAGAACTCCTCGCTCTCGCCCGTCAATGTGCACTACCTGCACGGCGCCGACCGCGCACGCTTCCCGCACCTGTCGGACGAGGAGTTCCTGGCCTTCTGCGCGGACGATCTGCAGCACGTCCTCGACACGGCCACCGCCACCGACGTCGCCTGCCTGATCGTGGAGCCCGTCCAGGGTGTCGGGGGCTTCACCGCCGCGCCCGACGGACTCCTCGCGGGATACCGGGAGATCCTGGACCGGTACGGGATCCTGCTGGTCTCGGACGAGGTGCAGACGGGCTGGGGCCGTACCGGAGAGCACTTCTGGGGTATCCAGGCCCACGGCGTGACGCCCCACGTCATGACCTTCGCGAAGGGCCTGGGAAACGGCTTCGCGATCGGCGGTGTCGTCGCGGAGGGCACGCTGATGGACGCGCTTCCGGCCAACGGCATCTCCACCTTCGGTGGCAACCCGATCGCCACGGCGGCTGCCCGGGCCACCCTCGACTACCTGATCGCCCACGACCTCCAGTCCAACGCACACCGGCTCGGCCGTCTGCTGGTCGACGGCCTGCGGGCCGCCACGGAGGGGCTTGCGGTCGTGGGGGACGTCCGGGGCAAGGGCCTGATGTTCGCCGTCGACCTGGTCGACCCCGGGACGGGAGCGCCGAGCCCGTCGCTGGCCGCCAGGGTGATGGAACACGCGAAGCAACGGGGTCTGCTCATCGGCAAGGGCGGCCTCCACGGCCACACCCTACGGATGGCTCCCCCGCTCACCCTGACCGAGGACGAGGCCGGGGAAGGACTCGGTATCCTCCTCGGCTCGCTCGCCACCGCCTGCTGACCTCACCCTGAACGGCCGGCGGATGCGGCGGAGGACCCGGACACCCTCCGAACGAGCGACCCGCCCGGCGTGGACGAGTCGGAGGTCGGTCGGGTCGACGACCAGGCCGGTCTCCTCCTTGAGTTCGCGGGCGGCGGCCTCGTCGAGGGGCTCGCCGGCGCACGCGCAGACGGTCGGCGCCGACTCCCGGGCGCGGTAGGACGTGCGGGCATCCCGCCGAGGACGATCCCGTGCCGCCCGCTGAAGCAGTGCCCCTGTCGTACGCCCGGGCGGGCCCGGCGTGCGCCCGGGACGTCGCCGGGGTTGGGCCGGGCGGGTGGGGTCGGGGGTGTGCCGGTGTGGTGGCCGGGGGTGGTGGTGGGTGGGGGCGGGAGGCTGGTGGTCCGGAGGCAGGCGGGAGTGGGCATGTGAGTGAGCGCGAGGGTCGGGGCGTCCGGGGTGGGCCGGCGCAGGGTGGGCAGCGGGTGGCGGGGGACGCCGGGATTCTGGGGACGGCGCTGGCGGTGGTGCTGGCGTTCTCGTTCGCGGAGGGGTCGTGGGAGTGGTTCTCCACCTACCTCGGCGTGACGCTCCTGATGGTGATCCTGTCCTTCGGGGTGGTGCCGACGCGGACGGACGGGCGGCGCGCGGCCTATGCGTGCGCGCTGGCGGCGTACTCCCTGGTGGTGGGTCTGTGCGTGGCGCTGGCGCTGGCTCCGGCGTTGCAGCGCTGGGACTGGCTGTTCCCGATGCCGGGCACCCGCCAGGCGTGCGCGGTGTCGGGTCGGTACGAGAGTCTGAGCACGAGGGCCGCGCTCGGGGAGCTGGCCGCCCAGGACGGTGACGCGCTCGCGTTCACCCAGGCGCGGCAGAGCCGGCAGGCCGTCGACGACTGTCTGGCCGCGACGACGACGCGGTGGCTGCCGGTGTACGCGTTGGGGGCCGCGCTGCTGGTGGGCGCGGGTGCGTGGTCGTGGGACCGGGCCCGGTCGCGCCGGACCATCGCCGGGGCGGGCCCGCCCTCGCCCGGGGCGGCCTGAATCCGCGTACGGGTGCCCACTGCCGCGGCGGCCGGCCGCGCCGTAGCCTGTGCCCATGGCTCTGTTCAGGAGATCGAAGAAGGCCGGCGCTAACGGCAACTCCGCTGTGCCGCAGTGGTGTTCGTGGTTCGGTCCGGCCGAGTGGGAGGCGTTCCAGGAGCTCCTGGGCGATGTCTTCCTGGACGGTGACACCTCGGGGCCGCCGATGCGCTTCGGTGACCGGCAGCACCTGCGGCTCGGGGCTCCGGACGGCCCGGGCATCGGGCTGGACCTCGCGGAGATCGCCCGCCTGGTCGCGCCGCTGCCCCGGGCGCGGTGGCGGCCCGCCACGGTCGAGTACCTCAACGGGCAGCTGGAGGTGATCGGCCGTCGGGAGTCCCTGTACCGGGCGGGGTTCGACGAGGTACGCCATCTGCTCCTGGCCCGGGTGGTGCCGGTCGACCGGGTCGACGGGGAGGGCGAGCTGACCCGGCCGCTGACGCAGGAGCTGGCCACCGTGGTGGTGCTCCGCCTCGACGGCGATCTGTCCGCGCCCGTCCCCGACGAGCAGCTCCGCTCCTGGGGCGTGTCCGCGGACGTGGTGTGGGCCACCGCGCTGGAGAACCTGCGGGCCGAGCCCGTCACGCTCGACGACAACGGCAAGCCGAATCCGATGGTGTCGGTGGAGGGCGTGGACGGCTTCACCTGCAGCCATGTGCTGCGGGCGGCCGAACTGCTGCGCCGACCGGCCCCGTTGGGCATTCTGGCGATGCTCCCCCACGAGGGGTTCCTCATGCTCCAGGCCGTGGAGGGTCCCGAGCTCCATCATCAGCTGATCGGGTACTCGTCGGTGGTCCTGGACAACTGGGAGAGGGCGCCGGGCCCGCAGCGGATGAGCTCCAGGGTCCTCTGGGTGCACGAGGGCGAGATCGAGTCCGTCGGCGTGGAGCCGGCCCCGCCCGGTAGCGGCCGCCCGGGCGTCATCAGCGGCTCCGAGCGGTTCATCACCATGCTCTCGACCTACCGCCCGCCGGACCAGGAGTCCTGACCGCGCGTCGGAGCCCGGGTCCTGACTCCACGTCGGAGCGGGAAGCGCCCCTGATGCGGGATGGGAACGCCGCGGGCCGGCCGGCTGCTGGCGGCCGTCCTGAATCCGTTCGCCCCGCGCGGCTGACGGGGCCGGGTGGGCGTACCGCGGCGGTTCGCGGATCTACTGACACCCCGTCTGGCGGATCCTCGGATTGCCCTATCGTATGACCATGATCAAGAAATCTGAACCGGGCGAGGACAAGACCGACGTCCGGGTGAGCGTCTTCGGCGGACACCGGGTGACCGGTGCGGCCATCCACGAGCGGACGGTGACGGCCTCGCTGATCGGTGGCGCCGACATCGACCTGAGCGACATCGACCTCCCCGACGGCTCCGAGCTGAAGATCACCAAGCTGAGCCTGATCGGGGGCGTCTCCCTGACCGTGCGGGCCAACGTCCGGGTGGTGGTCGGCGGCATCCGCCTCGGCGGTGTCAGCGACGACGGTCCCACCGAGCCGGGCGGCCCCACCGTCCGGGTGGACGCCTGGGGCTTGCTCGGCGGGGTACGGGTCAACCGCGCCTGAGCCCGCGGCCGGAGGAGCCCCGGTGCCCGGCACACCTGCCGAGACCGGGGCCCTCGCGGCGGGGCGGTCAGCCGCCCGGCGGGGCCAGCCTGGTGCCCGTGGCCGTGATCTCGGCGGCGCTGGTCCACGGGCCGCGGTCACCGGCCTCGCTCAGGACGCGCAGCCTGAGGTAGCGGCCGGGCGTGGCGGTGAAGGACACCTGTTGCGCGGCGGCCGTGTCCGCGAAGGAGCCGGTGGCCACCGGGGTGCCCCAGGCGGTGGTGACATCGGAGACGTAGACCTCGTACCGGCCGATCCGGCCGTTGACGCCGCCGTCCTGCCGCGGCAGGTAGCCGAGGCCGTCGACCGAGTGGCGGGCGCCGAGGTCGATCCGGATCTCGTGCGGCAGCGGGGCGGAGCCGCCGGACCACTTGGTGTGCCAGATGGTCGCGGGGTTGGCGTCGATCGCGTTGGCGGCGGCGCCGTTCTCGCCGGCGGTCTCCTGGCTGTCGGCGCTGACCACCTTCCAGTCGGTCCGCGGGATCGGCGCGGACCCCGTGGTGACCGGGGTGCCGGACGGGACGGTGATCCCGGCGGCGGTCACGGTGAACGCCTCGGACCGGCTCCCGGCCTTGATCCACAGCACTCCGGAGCGATCGGCCGGGTCGAAGTACCAGCCGCTGGCCGCGGCGTCGTACGCGGCCCTGCCCGCCAGGGCGGGGAGCACGGTGGAGCCGACCGTCACCGAGGCGGGCACGCTCGCGCTGTGCACGGTGAACTCGTAGCCGCGCGAGGCGCTCTTACCGGTGTAACTCCCGTCCGCCGCACCGACGGTGATGATGGCGTCGCCCCGGCCGACGGCGGGCGCGCGGACGTCGACGCGCTGGCGGGCGTAGGCGCCGTTCTGGTACGCACGGGTCACCCCGTCGTCCTCGTAGAGGCTGAACGTGGAGTCCCCGCGCGGGTACACGTCGTACGTCAGGGTGGAGACGCTCTTCTCACCGGTGTGGTTCATCTGCGGCCACATCGGCACGATCGCGCCGGAGCGGACGAACAGCGGCAGGGTGTCGAGCGGGGCGGCGTAGCCGTTGAACCAGCCGGGGCCCTGGTAGACCTTGCCGCTCCAGTAGTCGGTCCAGTTGCCGGCGGGCAGGTAGATCCCGTTGCGGACGTCGGTGTCGCTGACGACCGGCGCGACCAGGAAGGAGTCGCCGGCCATGAACTGGCCGCTGGTCCGGTTGTCACGGGCCACCGGGTCGTCCGGGTACTCCAGCACCAAGGCGCGGGTGGAGGGCACGCCGGTCTCGTTGGCGACCTTGCTCATGGTGTACAGGTACGGCATCAGCCGCATCTTCAGCTGGAGGTACTTGCGGTTGATCGACAGGTACGGCTCGGCGTAGCGCCACGGCTGCTTGTCCTGGTACCCGGCGGAGGGGTTGGTCGCGCCCCAGCCGGACATCGTCATGAAGGCCGGGGTGAACGCCTTCCACTGCAGGTCGCGCACATAGGTCTTGGGGCTTCCGCCGTAGATCCCGTCGATGTCGCCGGAGGCGTAGTTGAGGGCGGACAGGCCCGCGCCGGCGATCGAGGGGACGTGCCAGCGCATGGCGTCCCAGGTGCCGCTGGTGTCGCCGGTCCAGACGACGGCGTTGCGCTGGGTGCCGGCCCAGCCGTCGACGGTCCAGACGAACCGGCGGGCGTCGGAGTTGTCCTCGATGCCCGCGACGGCCTGCTTCACGCCGTCGAAGGCGTACTTGTAGCCGCCGCCGATCCAGGCGACGTCGGTCTTCACGGCGCGTGAGCCGGCCGTCCCGACCTCGTGGTCGATGTCGGCGAGGCCGGTGGAGGTCCACAGGCCGGTCCGGAAGCCCTTGGCCTTCAGCGCGGCGACGGTGGCCGGCAGGTCGGTGTAGCCGCAGCCGTAGCCGTCGTTGGGCAGGAACCAGCCGGAGGGCATGTTCGCGGCCCGGGCGTCGGTGGCGTAGCCGACCACGTCGGGGGTGGTGCGGTGGCGGGCCCGGTTGTGGTCGCCCTGGTAGTCGGGGTTGGAGGCGTTGAAGCAGTCGGCGTTGCCCAGCTCCAGGCCCCAGATCGGCGCGAGGAAGGGCTTGCCGGTGACGTCGGTGTAGCCGTCGAGCACGTCCTTGAGCGAGTTCCCGGCGAAGTACCAGGCGTCGAAGCGGTTCTCGTCGTGGGTGAGCGCGGTCGGGGCCCGGAAGTCGTACGAGCCGGGGGCCCAGGTGTTGCGCATGACGCCGTAGCCGTTGGTGGACATGTAGAACGGCGCCGGGCTGGCGTTGGTGCCCTCGGTCCACTTGTTGCCGACCGCGACGGGTACGGTCCTGTCGCGCAGGGCCCACTCGCCCAGGTGCAGGCCGGTGCCGTAGAACTGCTCGTCCGCGGCGCGGCCGAGGTACTGGGTGGTCTGGCGGCCGCTCCAGCTGGTGGGCTTGGACTCGGCCCAGACCAGGGTGGTGTCGTCGGCCCGGTAGAGCGCGAAGGTCAGCGGCTTCTTGTTGATCCGCAGGCTGATGGCGGGGGTGGCGATCCGCCAGTGCGTTCCGGCGTCGGTGAGGGTGGCGCCGACGGTGCCGAAGGAGGTGGTGACGGCCAGGTCGGTGCCGGCGGGGTCGTCGGTGAAGGAGCCGTCCGGGGAGAGCCAGATCCGGAAGACGTCGGCGCGGGCGACGACGATCCGGGCGGCGGCGGCGCTCGACGTCCGGACGGTGAAGGTGTCGCCGGCGCGGCTGACGGAGGTGGCGTTGCCGGCGGTCGCGGCGTGGGCGGGCAGGGCGGGGCCGAGGGCGCTCAGCAGGGCGCCGAGCAGGGTCAGGACCAGGGCCGCGGCCGTACGGCGGGGGCCGGCGGCCCTTGGTCGGGGGGTGGGGGGAGCGACGGCAGCGCTCACGCTGTCCTCCTGGGGAGGGAATGGGGGGAGGCCCGCGCCGCAGCGGGTGGCGGGCGGGTGAGACCGTGCCCCGCCATGACAGCAAGGTCTATGACATGTCGTCAAGTGCTTGAACTGACGCTGCTTTGAGCAATATCGAGCATGAAATGCAAACCTGTGAACAGCGGCGGCTCACGGCAGCAGGACCAGCCGCCCCCGCAGGCCACCCTTCTCCAGGCGGCGGTGCGCCTCCGCGGCCCGCTCCAGCGGGAGGGTCCCGGCCACCCGCAGGGTGAGGCGGCCCTCGGCGGCCAGCGCGGACAGTCCGGCGAGCGCCGCTCCGTCGGCGGCGATCCACACGGTCGACACCCGGATGCCGCGCAGGCCCGCCGGCGCGCCGCCCGTCACGGCGACGAACGCGCCCCGGGTGCGCACGGCTCCGAGGGCCGCCACCCCCAGCACCGCCGCGTCCAGCGCGCCGTCCACCCCGCCGGGCACCAGCGCCCGTACCGCCGCCGCGAGGTCGTCGGCGCCGGCGTCCCGGGGGACGAACCACTCGGCGCCCAGCGCCCGTACCGCCGGCTCGTCCGCCGCGCCCGCCGTCGCCACGACCCGCAGCCCGCGCAGCGCGGCCAGTTCCACGGCGAAGCCGCCCACCCCTCCGGCCGCGCCGGTGACCAGGAGGGTCGCGCCGGGCGGGAGGTCCAGCAGGTCCAGCGCCTGCAGGGCGGTGAGGCCGTTCAGCGGCAGGGTCGCCGCCTCCGTGGACGACACCCCCTCGGGCGCGGGGGCGAGCGCCGTGGCGTCCAGGACCAGGTACTCGGCGTAGGCGCCCAGCGGTACGTCCAGGAGGTCGCGCAGGCCCACCACGCGCTCCCCCGGGGCGAAGCCGCTCACGCCCGGGCCGACCCGGTCGACCACCCCGGCCACGTCCCAGCCGATCCCGACCACCTCGCGCGGCGGCATCAGCCCCGCCCCGGCCAGGACACCGGCCCGGGTCACCAGGTCGACCGGGTTGACCCCGGCGGCCTCCACCCGGATCCGCACCTGACCCGGCCCGGCCTCCGGCACGGGGACGTCGACCACCTCCAGGGCGTCGGGACCGGCGAATCGGCGGACGACGACGGCACGCATGAGGGCACTCCTTCGGCTGGGGGCGGGGGCGGCCATCGGCGGACCGGCCCCGTGAACAGCCCTCACGCTAGGGAGAGTTACTCTCCAGCAGGAAGTACGCACTCCGAAGTGCGTACCGCACGCCGAGGAGAGCCCGATGGCCACCATGACCGCGGCCCAGCGCCGCGCCGCCGAACGCGCGCGGTTCGACGCCTACCTCGCCGAGTGCCCGGCCCGGCAGCTGCTGGACCGGATCGCGGACAAGTGGGTGAGCCTGATCGTCAACGCCCTCGCCGACGGGCCGCAGCGCTACAGCGACCTGCGCCGCCGGCTCGCCGGGGTCAGCGAGAAGATGCTCACCCAGACCCTGCGCGCCCTGGAACGCGACGGCCTGCTCACCCGGACCGTCACCCCGGCCGTGCCCGCCCGGGTCGACTACGCGCTCACCCCACTCGGCGAGGGACTCCTGCCGCTGATGCGCTCGATCAAGTCATGGGCCGAGGAGCACATGCCCGACGTCCTCGCCGCCCGGGACGCCTACGACACCCGATCCACCACCTGAGCAGTCGTCAGTATCCGCAGCAGCCGGGACACTTCGGCGGTGACGGCGGCCCGGCCGGCGCCGAGGTAGACGCGGGTGTCGACGAGCACCGGGTCGGCCCCGAGGGTCGCACGGACGGCGCCGGTGAAGGCCTTGTTGAGGTGCGTGGCGATATTGATCTTCGTCATCCCGTGGGCGACGGCGGCGGCGAGGTGGCCGTCGTCCACGCCCGAGGAGCCGTGCAGGACGAGCGGCACCGGGACCTTCGAGCGCAGCGCGGCGATCAGCGCCAGATCGGGCCGGGCATCCCGGGTCAGCATGGCGTGCGAGGTGCCGACCGCCACCGCGAGGGCGTCCACCGAGGTCGCCCGGACGAACGCGGCCGCCTCCGTCGGATCGGTGCGGGCGCCGGGCGCGTGGACGCCGTCCTTGCCGCCGACCTCGCCCAACTCGGCCTCCACCGCGACGCCCGCCGCGTGGCACCGGGCGCCGACCTCGGCCGTGGCGCGGACGTTCTCCTCGTACGGCAGCGCCGAGGCGTCGAACATCACCGAGCCGAAGCCGAGCCGGACGGCCTCCTCGACCAGGTCGACGCGGGTGGCGTGGTCGAGGTGGACGGCCACCGGCACGGCGGCGGCCCGGGCGACGGCCACGGTGGCCGCGCCGACCGGGCCCAGGCCGCCGTGGTAGCGCACGGCGTTCTCGCTGATCTGCAGGACGACCGCGGTGCCGGCGGCCTCGGCGCCGGCCACGATCGCCTCGGCGTGCTCCAGCTGGATGACGTTGAACGCGCCGACGCCGTGGCCGTGGCGGACCGCGTGGGCGAGGATCTCACCGGTCGGGGTGAGGGGCATGGTGGTGGAGGCCTTTCTCGCTGAGGGTGGGTGCTGATACCGGGGCGCCGGGCCCCAGGGCTTACCGGACGTCCTCGACCTCGACGAGGCCGAGCAGGCGGGCGTGGGCGGCCGGGTCGAAGTGGCCGGCCCGCGGTGCGAGCACGGTGGCGGCGGACAACGCGGCCGCGTGCCGCAGCCGTTCGGGCCACGGCGCGCCGGCGACCAGCCCCGCGGTGAGGGCCGCGACGGCCGAGTCACCCGCGCCGGTGGGGTTGCCGGACAGCCGCTCGGGCAGCCGGGCCCGCCAGCGGCCCTCGGGCGTGCAGGCGAGCAGTCCGTCCGGACCGAGCGAGGCCACCACCGCCCGCGCGCCGGCGGCCCGCAGCGCCTCGGCGCCGTGGAGGGGGTCACCGGTGCCGGTGGCGGTGGCGAGCTCCGCCGCGTTCGGCTTGACCAGGGCGGGACGGGCGGCGAGCGCGGCGGACAGCGCGGGGCCGTCCGCGTCGAGCACGGCGGGGACGCCCTGCCGGTGCGCCGTGCCGATCAGGTGGTGGTAGGTGTCGACCGGCAGCGTGGGCGGCAGGCTGCCCGAGAGCACCACCGCCTCGGCGTCACGCAGCAGGAGTTCGTAGCGGGTGGTGAAGGCCCGCCACTCCCGCGCGGTGACGGCGGGGCCGGGTTCGAGGTAGACGGTGGTGTCGCCGTGGCGGCCCTCGACGACGGCCACCGTACGCCGGCTCTCCCCGGCGACCGGGACCAGCTCCTCGGTGATCCCGGCGGCCGCCAGGTCGGCGCGCACCGCCCGGCCGGTGTCGCCGCCGGCCAGTCCGGTCACGACGGCCGGACGGCCGAGCGCGGTGAGCACCCGGGCGACGTTGAGGCCCTTGCCGCCGGCCTGCTGGGTGACGGCGACCCGGTTGCTGCCGTGCCGGACGACCTCGTCCAGGCGGTAGGTGAGGTCAAGGGCCGTGTTGAGGGTGACGGTGAGGATCACCGGGCGCCCCCCTCCTCGGCGAGCAGGCCGGCGCCCAGGCAGCCCGCGTACGGGCCGAGTTCGGCGGCGACCAGCTCGGGAGCGGGTCGGAAGGTTAGCCGTTCGGCGAGGCCCTTGCGCAGGGGTTCCAGGAGGGTCTCGCCCGCCCTGGCCAGGCCGCCTCCGATGACCAGGCGTTCGAGGTCGAGCAGGGTGGTGAGCGTGGTGAGCCCGTCGGCCAGTGCCTCCACCGCCTCGGTCCAGATCCGCAGGGCGGGCCGTTCGCCGGCCGCGGCCCGGGCCGAGACCTGCTCGGCGGTGACGCCCTCGGCGCCGGTGGCCTCGGCGTAGCGGCGGGTCACGGCGGAGGCCGAGGCGAGGGTCTCCAGACAGCCCCGGTTTCCGCAGCCGCAGGGGTCTCCGCCGGGCCGGACCACCTGGTGGCCGAGTTCCCCGGCGAAGCCGCGCGCTCCGGTGTGGGGCCGGCCGCCGATGACCAGGGCGGCGGCGATGCCGGTGCCGACCGGGACGAAGGCCAGGTCGCGGCAGCCGCGGCCGGCGCCGAGCCGGCTCTCGGCCAGGCCGCCGGCCCGGACGTCGTGACCGAACGCGACGGGCAGGTCGAGGTGTTCGGCCACCCACCGGCGGACCGGCACGTCGCGCCAGCCCAGGTTGACCGCGAGGGCGCAGACGCCGGCCTCCTCGTCGACCAGGCCGGGCACCACCACGCCGGCCGCGGTCACCGGGAGCCCGCGACCGTCGGCGGCGGAGCGGAGATCGTCGGCGCAGGCCAGGATGGTGTCGAGCACGGCGTCCGGGCCGCGTTCGGCGCGGGTCCGCCACTGCCGGGCCTCCAGCAGCCGCCCGTCCTCGACCAGGCCGCCCTTGACGCGGGTGCCGCCGACGTCCAGCGCGATGACGGTCACGGGCCGGCCCCTTCACCTCGGGGCCCGCGGCGGCGCGGGGCGGTCACGGCCGGTCCAGGATGATCGAGCGCGTCAGGTTGCGCGGCCGGTCGGGGTCGAGGCCGCGGGCGGCGGCGACCTCGACGGCGAGCCGCTGCGCCCGTACGAGGTCGGCGAGCGGGTCCAGCGGGGAGACCGAGACGGTGGCGCCGAGGGCCCGGACCTCGGCCTCCAGGCCGGGGGGCGGCGGGCCGAAGAACCAGACGGTGCTGGTCGGGTCGGTGACGCTGACCGGCCCGTGGCGGTACTCCATCGCGGGATAGGACTCGGTCCACGAGGAGGAGGCCTCGCGCACCTTGAGGGCCGCCTCGTGGGCGATACCGCAGGTCCAGCCGGCGCCGAGGAAGGTGAACTGCCGTGAGGCGGCGGCCCCTTCGGGCAGCGGCTCGGTCAGGGCCCGTTCGGCCTGCCGCGGCAGGTCCTCGGGGGCGAGCCCGAGGTGGGCGCGGAGCAGGACCAGCGCGGTGGTGGCGAAGCGGGTCTGGACGACGGACCGCTCGTCGGCGAAGTCCAGGACCACCAGGGAGCGCGCGGCGCCGGCGACGGGGGTCGTGCCGTCGGCGGTGAGGGCGACGGTCTCGCCCGCCGTCACGCGTCCGAGGGCTTCGACGACCTCGGTGGTGGTGCCGGAGCGGGTGATCGCCACCACCCGGTCGTAGCGGCGCCGGTGGGGGAACTCCGAGGCCGCGAACGCCTCGGTCTCGCCGAGTCCGGCGCCCTCGCGGAGGGCGGCGTAGGCCTGCGCCATGTACAGCGAGGTACCGCAGCCGATCACCGCCACCCGTTCGCCGCGCTCCGGCAGTCCCTCGGGCGTCAGCGCGAGCGCGCGCCGCCAGCAGTCGGGCTGGCTGGCGATCTCCACGTCGACATGGCTCATGGCTGTCCTCCAAGCAGGCGGCTTGCTCAAATATGCTTGATTTATAGACCCGTGAGCCAGCTTTGCGCAATATCGAGCACTAGTTGGCAGCCGTGATCGCCGCGGGGACCTCGGTGACGAGCCCGGAACGGACGACGGCCCGCCGCTCCGGCCGATGGACGGAGCGGCGGGCCGCGGCAGGCCGTGGGGCCCGGTCAGGCCGCCCCGAGGAGCACGTCGAAGCGGTCGGCGCCGGTGATCCACTCGCCGTGGCGCATCACGGCGACCAGGTCGTGGGTGGCGGAGTCGAGGACCACCAGGTCGGCGA